>JBDUAS010000093.1:0-24506 GCA_040004535.1 Deltaproteobacteria bacterium | reverse complement strand
TGCAGCCGAGCGCGTAGATGTCGGTGCGGCCGTCGATCGCCTCGCCCTTGATCTGTTCGGGCGCCATGTACTGCGGCGTGCCGAGCATGTCGCCGGCCTGGGTCATCGCCTGCTGCGTCGCGCGCGAGTCGTCGCGCAGCTTCGCGATCCCGAAATCGAGGACGCGCACGATGTCGCGCTGCTTGCCCTTGTCGATCAGCATCACGTTGTCGGGCTTGAGATCGCGGTGGACGATCTGGCTCGCGTGCGCGTCGACGAGCGATGCCGCGACCTGGATCGCGATGTTGAACGCGCGCGCCGGCGGCAACGGACCCGCCGCGCCGATCACCGCGCGCAGTGGCTTGCCGTCGATCAGCTCCATCGCGATGAACAGCGACCCGTCGGTGTCCTGACCGAAGTCGTAGACCTTGACCGTGTTCGGATGATCGAGCTTCGCGACCGCGGCCGCTTCGGCGGAGAATCGGCGCAGCAGCATCTGATTCGCGGATAGCTCGGGCCGGAGCAACTTCACGGCGACCGCGCGCTTCAGCGACATCTGCTCGCCGCGATAGACGGCGCCCATACCGCCCTCGCCGAGCAGCGCGAGGATCCGGAACCGTCCTGCGATCTCGCGACCGATCATCTCGCCCTGCTGGCGGAGCGGCCCCGACGCGGCGGGCTCGGGGGTCGTTGCTTGCGCGGCCTTGCCGCACGCGGGACAGAAACGTGCGTCCAGTGCGAGCGATGCCTGGCAGTGCGGGCAGTTCACGCCCGTCAAGCGTAACGCGCCGTCACGTCTGGGCCAACGCGAAGATCGCGTATAGCGGCATCGTCCCGCCGCGCAAGACGCGGACCTCGATCCGCGTCGGATCGTAGAGCGCGATCACCACGAGCGCCTCGCCTCCACCGTCGGGGACTGCGGCGAACGACAGATACACGCGCTGCGGCGAGCCGTTGAACGTCATGCCGGACAGCACGTCCGCTTCCGCACCCGCGACCGATGCAACGTCGGCGTCGGTCACGAGGTTCGCGATCGACAGGTGGCCGCGCATGCCGTGCGTGTCGATGCTGTCGATCGCGAGCGTGGCGGTCGCAGCGTCGGCGACACCGACGCGCAACACCGGCGTATCGCCGACGCGCTTGCCGGTCCACGAGCCCTCGTACGCGCGCACGTCGTTGCACGAGAAGGCGCAGGCAAAAGCCAGCACGAGGCAAAGCGTGGCCCAACGCACGGTCTCAAGGTAGCACCCACCATGTTCGGTGCGCTACGTTCGAGGCGTGCGGGGCCTTGTCCTGGTGTGCCTGAGCCAGCTGGTGCTGGCGGCACCTGCTCGCGCGCAACCAGCGCCGACGGTGCCGGACGAACCGGCGCCGGCAGCGACGGGCAGCGGCGATGCGCAACCGGCAGAACCGGAGACGCCCGCACCGGAAGAATCGCCCCACGAGCGGTTCCACGAGGACAACGAGTTCGGCCCGGTGATCATGATCGAATCGATCGAGATCACCGGCAACACCGCGACGCAGACCGAGATCATCCGGCGCACGCTGCCGATCGCACCGGGCGACATCCTGCACGCGAGCGACAAGCGGCTGCGTGACAGCCGGTTCAAGGTGCTCGCGCTCGGTTACTTCCGCGACGTCACGCTGTCGATGAAGAAGGGCAGCGAGCGCGGCCAGGTCATCATCGAGATCCACGTCGTCGAGCGCGGCACGTTCGTGCTCAACAAGCTGTGGTTCGGCTCGAACAGCGTATCGCCATACTGGTTCGGCGCCGATGTCGGCGAACGCAACTTGCTCGGTCTTGGCATCGCGGTCGGCGGCGGCCTGATCTACGCGGCCGACGGTCACATCGCCGGCGATCGCGATCAGTGGGCCGGCGAGCTTCGCGCCGCGGATAGCTCCTTGTACGGGTCGCGGTGGGGCGCGAACGGATCGCTCACGCTCGTTCACGGCAGCGAGCCGTATCGGGTCTCCGGCACCCAGGGTGATGACGCCGCGGACTTCCGCGCATTCCCGTATCGTCGGTTCGGCGGCCGCGCGGGTGTGACCTACGACGCGTCCGAGCTCTCGCGGATCTCGGCCGGCCTTCGGGTCGAGCAAGTCGATACGACGCTACCTGTCGCGCCGACGCGCACGCTCTCCGACGGCAGGATCGTCGACGTCGACCTTCACCTCGAGCCCGGCGAGAGCCGGATCGTGACCGTCGGTCTCGGCTTCGATCGCGACACGCGCGCCGATCCGATCCTGCCGCACTCCGGCGGCCACTTCGCGGGCGGCGCGGAGGTCGGCACGGCGGCACTCGGCAGCAACTACAACTTCGCGACGCTGTTCGCGCGCTACGAGCACTGGTGGCCGCTGCGCGACGAACGCACCGCGATCGGTGCGCGGTTCGCCGGCGGCGTCGTGATCGGGGATGCGCCCCGGTTCGACCGCATCCATGTCTCCGACGTCGATCACATGCTGACGCCGCGCGCGCTCGGCCTCGTGCTCTCGAACGCGGCGCCGCTCGACATCCTCGGCACGCGGCCCGAGAAGCCGAGCTACGGCGAGGTCGGCGGCAGCGCGACACTCGAGCTCACGAGCCAGTTGTTCCGCGGCAGCGGCAAGAACCGCGTGTACGGCGGCGATTGGTTCATCGGCGCTGGGCTGTGGGGCCTCGCGCAGACGGATGAATTGTTGCTGCGCGACCGCGGCGTGTGGAAGTCGCTGCCGATCGATGTCTACGCCGATGCCGGCGTGCGGATCGACACCGACGTAGGCGTGTTCGAGCTCACGATCTCCAATGCGCTGGGTCGCATTCGATGAAGTGGGGACGCGTCGTCGTCCTGCTCGTGTTGATCGCGTCGGTCGCGGCCGCCGACGACAATACGGTTCCCGAGACCGTCAAGATGCGGTTCGTCGAGCGCGGCGCCGATCTCACGACCTCCTTGAAGATCCAGAAGCTGTTCGACGCGGAGGCGTACCAGAAGCTGTCCTCGGGATTCGCGTCGACGATCGTGATCAACACGTTCGTCTATCCGGTCGACGAGAAGGAGCCGATCGCGGCGCACCAGATCGTGCGTCAGGCCGTCTACGACCTGTGGGACGAGGACTACGTGATCCGGCTCGACGCGAATGCGAAGCCGATCAAGGTCAAGTATCAGGCCGAGGCGCTGAAGCTGCTGACCTCCATCGATGACATGGCGATCGCTCGGCTCGACCAACTGCCGTACGGGGACGTGTTCTCGTTGCACATGACCGTGCTGCTCAACCCCGTCGACAAGAAGACGCTCGCCGAGGTCCAGCGCTGGCTGTCTCAAGGGACAGGGGGCGGCTTGGATCGCGGCGGCGTGTTCTTCGGCAGCTTCGTCTCGGTCTTCGTCCACCCGAAGATCGCGGACGCCGACGCCGTCGTCGAGCTGCGGTCACAACCGTTCTACCGGCCCAAGCCATGAAGCGACGTGGTCCACGCTTCGCACTGCAATGGCGCGTGACGTTCGCGCTCGTCGTGATCGTGTTGATCCCGTTCGCGCTGTCGTACGTGCTGCTCGATCAGATCGGCCGCTCCGCCGCGAACTACAAGGCGAACGAGGCGCGCGAGTCGATCGCCGCGATGGAGAAATCGCTCGACGCGTATCGCGATCTGTTCGAGACGACGAAGCGGCTGCACGCCGACATCGCCGATCGCCTGGCGCGCCGGCCTCAGTTGATCGCACTCGATCCGAAGACCGACTTGAGCGCGATCCTCGACGAGGAAGTCGCCGCGCAGTCCCACTTGCGGGGCCTCGCGCTGCTCCGCGAGGACGGCACGGTCGTGATCGAGGCCGAGCATCCGCTCGACACGCACCAGCTCGCGCGGCTGCGCGACAAGGTCGTCGACCAACCGATCGGTAACGGTGGCTCGTTGCGCCTGACGTTCGCGGTGTCCGCGACGCTGCAGGACGAATATCAAAATCTCAACAAGATGATCGACAAGCTCAAGTACTCGACCCAGATCCGCACCGCCCTGCCCGACGGCTACCGGATCACGTTCTTGGTCACGATCGTGCTCGCGTCGGTGATCGTCGCGTTCCTCGGGATCGTGATGTCGCGCCGGATCATCACTCGCCGGGTCGACGCACTCGTCGCGACCGCGCGCCGGGTCTCCGACGGTCATGTCGATGCGCGCGTCGATCTACCCGGCAGCGACGAGATGTCGGAGCTCGGCGGCGCGTTCAACACGATGCTCGACGACCTCGCGCAAACTCGCTCGCAGATCGAATACCTCCAGCGCATGGGCGCGTGGGAGGACGTCGCGCGCCGGCTCGCGCACGAGATCAAGAATCCGCTGACGCCGATCCAGCTCGCGGTCCAGCAGATCGTGTCGTCCTACAAGGGCGACGATGCGCGCTACAAGAAGCAGCTCGCCGACGTGAAGGAGATCGTCGAAGAGGAGATCGCGGGCCTGCGCCGGCTCGTCGATACGTTCCGCACGCTCGGCCAGCTGCCGAAGGTCGAGAAGGCGCCGATCGCGCTCGCCGACCTCGTCGAGGAGCTCCGGCTCGATCCGCGGTTCGCGCAGAAGCTCGTGACCAAGGCGCCGGCCGAGCCGGTCACCGTGCGCGCGGACAAGCTGCTGTTGAAGCGCGTGCTCGTCAATCTCGTCGAGAACGGCCTCCACGCCGGCGAAGAGGCTGGCGGGTCGGCCGAGGTCGTCGTGGCGTGGCGTACCGACCCACGTGGCGATGCCGTGACGATCACCGTCGATGACCGCGGCAAGGGCGTCGCCGAGGAGAACCGCGAGAAGATCTTCGAGCCCTACGTCACGACCAAGGCCACCGGCACGGGCCTCGGCCTCGCGATCGCGCGCAAGATCGCGATCGAGCATGGTGGTGACCTCACGGTCGCGCCAGAAAAACCCGCGACCGGCGGTGCGCGGTTCGTGATCACGCTGCCGCTGCGTGGTCCCGACGCCTCGCTCGCGTAGGCGTGCTATGTCGTCGGCGTGCGCCGCATCTTCTACGTCATTCCCGTCGCTGCACTCGGCGCCGGCGGGTTCATCTGGTGGCACCACACGGAGCGCGTCGCGCCATCGCCGCCAAAGCACGGGCTGCTCATGCGCGATGGCCGAATCTACGTGCCGCCAACGCCCACGAACAATTCATCGGGCTCGACGCCCGCCGGGTCAGCGGTCGCTGCGTCGGCCGACACGACGCCCGCACAGGCTGGGTCGACCTCTACGCCGTCGCCGGCCGGAACGAGCACACCGACCACCAGCGCCGGTTCGCCGGCACCAGTCGTCATCGCTCCGCCGGCCTCGGGTCCCAGACAGCCCGCACTGACCCAGCGCGAGCAATTCGACGAGAAGAACTCGATGGTCGGAGAAGATCGCAAGCTTGCGGTGCCGATACCCGGCGCCGACACGTCCCGAAAGAAAATAGGGGCCGTGGCAGTCTGCCAAGGACCCCAAGCGGAACAGCACTACGCGACGCTGACGGGTAAGCAGCGTTCCGACTTCGCACGCGCTTGTGCGCGCGAAGGCGTCACGCTCTCGCCTTGATCAGTTCGGAGTGAGCAGGATCGACGTGCCGGGAGTAACCACGGAATCGAGGAAGCCTACCTTGTAGGCCGACAGACCGAGGATGCTCTCGAGTCCGATCGTGTCCTTGGAGCCGTCGTTCGCGGCATCATGATCGGCTGCATAGACGAATTCGACAGTGCTCGTCGCGCCGTCGAGGATCGCTTGCACCTTGACTGCTGCGGTCTCGTTGTAGTGGGTACCTTCCCACTGCACGACTGTCTTGGTGCCGGTCGTCTTCGTACAGACCGAGCTCAGCACGAGGTCGCCCCACATCGGAGCGACGATCGCGTTCGGCACGCTCGCATCGGGTAGATCGCCATCGATGAAGAAGCAGAAGCCGAAGTCGACGTTCAGTGGATCGTCGGCACAAGTGGTCCCGTCGAAGGCGAGGAGGCCGTTCGAGAACACACGGAAGTTCCCGGAAGCGATCCCGAACAGCTTGAAGCCGGTCGGAGCTGCGATCGTGCTGTTCGACATACCTTCGTCGAGGCTGCTCATCGTGACCGTCGTTCCGCCGGCACATGCATCCGCATAGGCCGTGGTGCCCGCCGTCTTGGTGTACGCCACGGCGGCGAGCGCCGTCGCCGACAGGTCGAAGCTCTGACCTGCGGCTGGGGTCACGGCCGATACGGTCAGCGCGAGCCAACCGGTCGACAGCGTCGAGATGTGCTCGGCCGCTACGCCAGCGGCCTGATTGATCGTGCCGGTCGGGTTCTCGAAGCGATCGAGCGTCGTGAGCACGGCGTCCATCGCGGTCGGCACGACATCCACCTTCAGCTGGTTCGCGGCGGCCGTCTTGATCAGGTAGCGCTTCAGCGTCGTGGTGGTGTCGAGCGTGCCGTGATCGGTGAGCACTGCACCGCCGGCCGTAGGCGCCAGCGCGACGTAAGGACGAACCCGGAAGTCGAGCGTGAACGGCGCGCTCGGACGGGTCACGACGACGTAGTTGCGAGTGCCATCGTCGAGCAGGATGTGACCCTTCGCGCCGCCGGTCAGGGTCGGCGTCCAGATCACAGGGGCATCGGCGACGCAGGTGTCGTCGGTCGCGGTGTCCGCGCAACCGGCGTCGGCTCCGAACGGCGAAAGCCGGCCGTACCCGGTCGCCGGATCGTAGAACCTGGACGTCACCGTTCCACCGGTCGCGGCGAACTGCTGCCAGTCGTCCGTGGTTCCGGCGTTGTACGTGAACGCGTTCGTGTGATAGGTCGCGTCGGGCGTCTGGCTCGCAGTCACGGTGCCTTCGGTCACTGCAACAGGCGTTACCGGCGCGTACGTGCTGGTCGCTGTGATCGTGCCGGTCTGGCTGCCAGTCAGCGCGAGATCGATCGTGAAGAAGTAGTAGCGGCCTGCAGACGGGTGGCGGATCAGCCCGTCATAGTCGGTGAACGTCGAGATGAATCCGCCCTGATTCGGGTCATAGGTGAACGCGGAGAAGATGAAGTCGTTTTCACCGACGATCACGCCGCCGACCGGCCTGTCGAAGTGCAGCTTCATGCCAGTGATCTCGTCCGTGCTCGCGACGTCGTAATAGAACAGCGTGAAGTTCGTGGCGTTCGACGGTTGGGTGACGTTTCCACCGGTCTTCGACAGTGCGCCGGCGTCCGTGGTGTCGATCGTCAGCGTGTAGTTCGTCGGGTCGGTCGAGTAGTCGACGACCGCGTCCGCAACGACGAGCGTGGTATCGCCGGCTACGAAGCCAATCGTGGAAGCAACCGCGGGCGCGCCCGTGCTGGGAGCGCCATCACCGACCGACTTGACGGTTGACGTCGCACCGCGCGTGTTCGTCACGACGACCGACTCGGTGTAGTTCGTCCCGTCGTCGTCGAGCGTGACCTTGTTGAAGCCGGTGCCCATCGGGACGGTGAAGAACTTCGGCTCGCCGGGGTTCAGCGTGCCGGTGCTCGTCGCTTCGTTCGCGGTGACGGCCAGGGCGGTCGGCGCTGGAATCGCGAGCTGGTCGAGCGTGACGTAGTACTCGAAGTCCGGATCGCCATCAGCGGCGCCCGCAGCTACGGCGCTGTTGAGGATCAGCGTGCGCGAATCCGTGATCGCGATCGCGTAGGTTCCGGCGCCTGGCAAGAACAGCTGGCGCTTCGAGGTGTCGCCGGTCAGGTTCGCGCCGATGCGCTCCCAGGTTGCCAGCGGATCGTTCTGATTGACGGCCGCGAGGCTTACGAAGCCGGCGGTCAGGCCGTGCAGACCGTCCGCCGAGACGTTGACGAGGGTCGGCGAGGTCACCGTCACCACGTAGGTATCGACGTCGGGATCGGTCTGGCCGTTGCCGTCCTTGTCCTCGAACGGAATGATCTTGCCGTGGACCACGACGTGCTGACCGATCGGCTTTAGCGTGATCACGCCGGCCGCACTGTTCGAATCCTCGCCGAAGAGCCCGAGTCCGTTCGGCTCGGCGGATTCCTCGACGTCGGCCGTGACGTGGCCAGGGTCGACGCATTGGTTGCCGACCAGCACGGTGCCGTCCTGGCAGTCATTCGGGTCGACGACACAGCTGCCCGTTGCCGGGTCGAGCTTGGTTCCACCCGAGCATGTTGTTCCTGAACCGTTTCCGTCGGGCGTGCAGACCCCATCCACCGCATGCGTCCCAGGCCCGCACTCGTCGGAGTTGTCACCGCACCCGATCGACAACGCGAGCGCGGCGATCAGAGCAAAGCAAAATTTCATTCGACTCCCTTATCACGTTCACATGAGCGGCCTAAACAGCGCTGACGTGCTTTCATTGAAGGCGTCATGGTCCGTGTGCTGCTCGTCGCACTGCTCGTAGTTGCGAACTGTCTTCCGCCGGATCAACCTGCGCAGAAACCTGCACCCGTAGCGGACGATTCCGTGTCCTTTGCACACACGTGGCTCGTCGAGAACCACATCTTGACCGCGAGCTCGACGCTGACCGAAGGCGACGCGATCCTGATGCACGGCCGCAAGGTCGACATCACGACGACGTCGTATCGCTCGCCGTTTCAAGGCAGCTGCGACGGAGCGACCGTGCAACAGCGCACACGTTCGTTCGACGACGTCGCCGCAGAGGTCGATCTGTCGGGCGATCGCCGGACGACTGCGAAAAACTTCGGGATGACGGCGACCGTCACCGAGTACCGGATGGCGTGCAACGCGAACAACCGCACACCACCGCTCGTGCTGTTCGTCGCCGGCAAGCGCTCGATGACGTGCTTCTCCGGCGTCTGCTACCTCATGACGCCGGCCTAGCCCGGCGCCTAGCCCGGGGGGGGCAGCAACCGGAACAGCAACGCGTCTTTGTTCTGCGCCGCGACCGCGACCGTCGCCTTGAGATCCGCGAGCGCGCGCACGGCGGTCTCGGCGAGCATCCGGCCGTCGTCGCGGCGGCGCGGTGCGTCCGGAATCGAACCGACGTACTTCACGAACTCGTCGTACTTGTCGAGGAGCTTCTGCGGATCGAACTCCTGCAGCATCGGCAGGAAGTGGATCGGGTTGACGACGACCCAGTCGCCCTTGCCGATCTCGAGCACGTTGCGATCGGCGTACGGCGTCGTCAGCTGCTCGTGCGGGATCGTGCCGAGGAAGCCTTCGTCGTCGGCCTGGAACTTGTGCGGGATGACCTCGACGAAGAACGCGAACATCTCGATGCCCTTGCGGAGGTTCGAGAGGTCGTCGTCGTCGAGCGGCGGGAACGTCTCCGGCATGCCGACGTGGAGCGCCGGCATCACGACGCGCTCGAGGATGTCGATCGCGACAGGACCGGTCGCGCGACGCAGGCCGACGATCTGTGCGATCGCTTCGAACAGGCCGCGGTCGTTCGTCTGCTTCGCGATCGGCTGATCCTGCTTCGCACGCGTGAGCGCCGCGACGACCTGCTCGACGATCTGCGCGTTCTGCGGGCCGAGGCGCGGGCCCTTCTCCTTGAGCTCTGCGACGAGCGTCTCGACCGGCGCTTCGTTCCACAGCTTCGCGAGGTTCGCGAAGTCCATCGACATCCACTGGCCGAGCGGCACCGTGTGCAGCCGGATGTAGTGCTGGGCGAGGAAGCGATCGAGCGACTTGCCGTTGTCCTTGTCTTCTTGCTCGACGTGGAGCTGTCGGATCCGCTCGATCTCCGTGACCATCTTCTTGGTCGCGCCCGAGCCGGTGCGCAGCAGTGTCTCGGCGAACACGAACGGCGCGATCTCGAGAAAGATCTTCGAGAACCCGATCCGCCACGTGTGCGGATCGTCGCCCATCAGTAACCAGTGGCCGCCATGGCGGCGCCGCATCGTCTCGCCGACCCACGCGCCGAACGTGAACCAGACTTCCCAGTGGTCCTCGGACTTGAGATCGAGCGCGTCCTTGTCGCCGATCTGACCGAACAGCCACGTGTCGAACGTGATCAGCTCGAGCGACTGAGCGAGCGACTGCGCGCCGACATCGCCCTCGACCTCGGCGAGGTGCGGCACGGTGTCGCCCTCTGGATCGATCAGCTCCTCGATGATGAGCTCGGACTGCCCCCGCGCGCGCGAGCTGAACCGGTAGGCAGCCTCGCGCAGCTCGGTCATCGCCTTCTCGAAACGCTCCTTCGCTTGCGCCTCGGCGGCGGCGAGCTGCTGGGCACTTTCGGACGGCGGCTTCTCGGATGGCTTGTCGGACTCCGACACGATGGGCACCATATACGAGTGGGACGATTGCGGCGAGCGCTGCGCGGGCCGGATCGTGGCGCTTTACCGATCGGTGAAGCGCTGCACCCGGTCACGCTCGCCGCGGTCGCGCTGCTGCTCCTCAACGACTGGGTGCTGAAGCCGCGGTTTCGCGGCAGCTTCGTGACCGGCAAGCTGTCCGACATCGCGGGCCTCGTGTTCGCGCCCGTCGTGTTATCGGCCGCGATCGGCATGGTGCTGTGGCTCGGCAACAAGCTGGGCGCGCGTGTCGATCCGACCCTGACCAATCGCCGCCTGATCCTGTGCTGCGCCGCGACCGCGTTCGGCTTCACCGTCGTGAAGTTGTACCCGCCGATCGGCGACATCGTCGCGCACCTGATCGGCCACGGCGCGTCGTTCTATCCCGACTGGACCGACGTGCTGTGCACGCCGTGCGTGTTGATCGCGTACTGGATCGGCCGCGACGAGCTCGGGTTGCTTTCGCCGCGGTCTAGAGAGGAGCCGCTTTGACCATCAGCCGGTCGATAAGGCCCGCGACGTAGCTTCGTAGTTCCGCCGGACCGACGTCAGCCGGCAAAGGCGCTCCATCCGGGATCGAGACCTCGGAGAGCAACCATGCGAGCGTTGCCGGCGTGCAGCCGCCATCCTTGGCGAGCGCGACCGGCAGCGCCGCATCGAGCGAGACACCGGCACGTTCGAGAAACATCAGGTCGACCAGGTCTCGTTCCTCGGCGCGCCCGACGATCGCCGTCAGCTTGTTCGCCAGGATCTCCGAGGGCGAATCGATAGCGATTTGACCGACTACGATCGGTTCAGAAGTCACTGGAGCAGGATCCTTGACGAGGTCGATCACCAAGCCCTCATCAGCGCGGGAGAGTACGAGCCGCTTGAATCCGGGTGCGTCTTGGCGAACCTCGACCGTGCTCCCGAGCGCGCGGGCCACGTCGGCAACTACGAACCGCCCGCGCTCGAACGCGTCGGCGTCGTGCGTGAACAGATCGAGATCATCCGTCGGCCGGTGACCGAGATGAAACCCAGCGAGCGCCGCACCTCCAGTGAGGACGTATCCGCGCTCACGCTCGAAGAACGCCGAGAGGACCTCGCGCTGGAACGATGTGAGCCTATTCGTGAAGGATGCCGCGGACACGCCAACCCTCGATCAAGAAGGACCAAAACTGGTAACGGCGCCCCAACCGCCGCTTCAGACGCTCGAGCACGCGTGCAACTTCGACCGGACGAACAAATTGCCAGACATCGAGATCGCGGGCTTCACGCAGCATCTTCGCCACCAACTGATCACGCCGGTCCGAATCCGGGGCGCCAATCACTTCGCGGAGCTCGGAGATAGATACGTCCTCGTCCCACAAGAAGTAGGGACGCAAGTCGTTCGCACTCATGTCGGTCGTGAGCCCACGCACGACGCTAGTTTATCAGGCCCACGGTTACGTGGCTCGCGAATCCCATAGCGCCTCCGGTTGCCCGTCCTTGAGCGAGCACCAGCGGCCCCACACGAACAGCGCATCCGACAGGCGATTCAAGTACTGGATGTCGAGCGGTCCGATCTCGTCGGTCGCCGCGAGCGCGACGACGAGGCGCTCGGCGCGGCGGCACACGGTGCGCGCGAGGTGCGCGTACGCCGACGGCCAGCCGCCACCGGGGAGCACGAACGACTTGAGCGCCGGGAGGTCGTCGTTGACCGCGTCGATGTCGCGCTCGAGCCCGTCGACGTGGCGCTGCTCGATCCGCGGCAGCTTCGCGCGGGTCGCGGCGTCGCCGCACGCGAGCTCGGCGCCGAGGTTGAACAGCTCGTTCTGGACGCGGCGCAGGATCGGGATCAAGTGCGGGCCGGCTTGCGACGCGCCGAGCGCCTCGACCATCAAACCGACGCACGCGTTGAGCTCGTCGATCGTGCCGTAGCCGTCGATCCGCGCCGACGCTTTCGACACGCGCTCGCCGCCGATCAGCGACGTCTCGCCCTGGTCGCCGCCCTTCGTATAGACCTTGTCGATCCGCATCAGACCCGCGCCCTCGGCAGCGACGGCCGGCGCGCGACCGACTTCATCGCTTCCGGATCCGCCGGCACCGCCTCGCCTGATGCGAGCTCGAGCTCGAACCCGGCATCGCGGATCATCTGGTGATCGGACTCGAGCGACGCGCCGCCGGTCGTCAGGTAGCCCTGCGTGAAGATCGAGTTCGCCGGATACAACGCCTGGACTTGGAGCGAGCGCAGCGTCAGCTCGCGGCCACCCGCGACGCGCAGGTCGGTGCGCGGATGGACGAACCGCATCATGCACAGCGCGCGCAGCGCGAAGCCCGGCTCGACGAGCGGATAGCCGGCGAGCGGCGTGCCCGGCCGCGCGTCGAGGAAGTTGACCGGGACCGAGTCGACATCGAGGTCGCGCAGCGCGAACGCGAGATCGAGCAGATCGTCCTCGGACTCGCCGAGCCCGACGATGCCGCCCACACAGGTGTCCATACCCGCGGCCTTCGCGAGCCGCACGGTCTCGACGCGGTCGCTCCACTTGTGGGTCGACACGATCTTGTCGTAGTGGCGCTCGCTGGTCTCGAGGTTGTGATTGAACCGATCGACACCGCTCGCCGCGAGCCGCTGCGCCTTTGCCTCGGTCAGGATCCCGAGCGACGCGCACAGCTCGATGTCCATCTCGGCCTTGATCTGCTCGGCGGCCGCGCAGATCGTATCGAGGTCGCGCTGCGACGGCCCGCGCGTCGCGGTCACCATGCAGTAGCGCTTCGCGCGCGCGGCGTGCGCGCGGCGCGCCGCATCGACGAGCTCGTCCACCGTCTTGATCGGCGCCTCGCCACTCGGCGAGCTGTGCTTGCTCGACTGCGAGCAGAATCCGCAATCCTCCGGGCACGCACCGAGCTTCGCGTTCTCGAGGACGTGCAGCGACACCCGGCGGCCCCAGTGCGCGCGCCGCACCCGGAACGCCGCATCGAGCAGCGCGAGCGTGTCATCGATCGGTGCGTGCAACACGGCGCGCGCTTCATCGCGCGTGATCGCGGTGCCGGCGAGAGCCTTGTCAGCGAGGGTGCTCCACATCGCGGCGGACCCTATCACGCCTCGAAAATCCGAGGCTGCCTGACGGCGATGTCGGAGTTTGCCGGCCCTGCGGGCGCCAACGTGGCGTGATCTCGTCTGGCACGCCGCTTGGTAATGGTGACGCCATGCGGTTGTTGGTGATGGTCCTCTTGCTGATCAGTACGGTCGCGGCGGCGGATCCCGCGCAATGGGTCGGCGACGTCTCGCTCAGCGCAGGGGTCGAGCATTGGAGCGATTGGCTTCTCTCCAACGCCTCGACGGGGTCGACCGGGTTAACGCCGGACTTTCAATTTCACGCGCTGCTCTCGCTCGATGGCGGCATCAAGATCTCGCACGAGCTCGCGCTGATCGCTCACGGCAGCGTCACGTCACCGCGCTACCTCTATCAATACGCGTTCTGCGATGATCCGATCCCCGGGGAGATTCAGGCCAATTCCCCGTTCCGCTATGTCGCCATCGAGGCTGGCCTGGGTGTCGAGTACCAACCGACCGACGGCGTGTGGGTTTCGCCTTGGATCGGGATGCTGAAGCTCGTGTTGTTAGGCCACGTCGCGTCGCTTAGTCAGGACGCCGAACCCGTGTACGGCCTGACTGGAGGTTTCGACGTTGCCAGCGACGACGCCGGCAATCACCTGTCCATTGTCGCAAACGTGTCGTACTCGCGACTTCGAACGGGAAGTAAATACAGCGAGGAGGACTCCAGCTACCTCGACCTCACAGCCGGGCTTGCGTATCGATTCTGGTAACCATCAAGGCAGCTGGACGTCGGCCCAGAGCAGGCCAAGCTCGAGCTCGAGCGCATCGAACGGCTCGGCGCGGACTTTCGCATCGTCGGCGTGCGTCGCGATGATCGACCATCGCCCGGATTCGAGCCGGAACACCTCGAGCGTGCGAAGCAGTGGATCGATCAGCCATGCGTGGCGAACTTCGGCGCGTGCATAGAGAGGAAGTTTCGCGGTGCGATCGAGCCGCGCCGTACCGGGCGACAGAACCTCGCAGACCCAGTCCGGCGAGATCGTGAAGTACGGCTCATCCGTTGTAAGCACGGGCATGCGCTCGCGCCTCCAACCGGCGAGATCTGGAACCGACACGTCGGCGCCGAGATGCAGCTCGGGCTCGTCGAGAAGGATCCAGCCTCCGGGGCCGCCACGACCACGCCTGAACGGCGGGCCGAGCTCCTCGCCGAGGACCGAGGCCGCGTTTGCATGGGGCTTTGCAGGGCGCGGGCTCGTGTACAGCATTCCGTCGACGATCTCGGCGACGACATGCTCGGGCGCATCCAGGATGTCCTGGTACGTCGCCCGCCGCTTCGCCGGATCGGCCATACCGACACTCTAGCCTACGGCGCGAGCTTCACGAGCTTGTTGATCGTGTCGCCCTTCGGATCGGCCTTCTTGCGATCCGCGGCCAGGATCAACAGCGGGCCTTTCGGCGTCGCGATGCCGGTGGTGTCACCGACCCACTCGAGGCCGAGATCCTGGGCGGCCTTCGCTGCATCGGCGCTCGGGTAGCTGCACACCATCACGTCGACGTTGTTGACCGTGCCGGCCTGGCAGTCGTTGCCGACCGGCGAGTCCTTGACGGCGGTGAACGCCGACGGCGCGAGCCCGCCGGTCTTCCACGCGGCGATCAACGCATCGCGCGACGCGTTGCCGCCGCTGCCGCACGCCGCGACCACGATCAACGCAACGAGCGCGGCTCTCAACGCCAGCCTCGATGACGACCGTTGTCATGATGCTCGTGCTCGTGCTCGCGCTCGTGCACGACGGTTCCACCACCGACGCCGATACCCACGCCGATGCCGATCGAGATCGACGGCGGAGGCGGCGCGACGACGGTCACGCCGATGCCTGCACCGACGACCGCACCACCGCCGACGATCACCTCGTCATGCTTGTGGTGACCCCAGCCGCGATGATCCTCGACGATGACGCCAGGCGTCTCGACGACGACGCTCGGCGTGACGAACTCGGCGCGCGCGCCGATCCAGCCGGTCGGTGCATCGACCTCGACGACCGGCCGCGTGTAGACGAGCGGGCGATACGTCGCGTTGATGCCGACGTACATCGGGCGCGCTTCGATGAACGCTTGCGGCGGCTCGCCGACGTAGAAGTAGGCGTCGCCGGCCATCCTGAAGTTTTGGTCATCGGCCGGGCGGAAGTAGTGATAGTGCGGGCCCTCGATGTAGCAGTACTCGGTATCGGGCTCGCCGCCGACGACCGCGTCGACGTGGATCGGGTGCGGACCTTTGTACGCGTACTTCGGGCCGTCGTACTTGTACGCGACCGGATCACCGACGAAGTAATGGTCGCCGTCGTGGTCGCGGTACTCGAGCTTGTTCGCCGCGTAGATGTGGACGTGCGGGCCCTCGATGTTGCACATGCCGCCGCCCTCGGACCTCGGGATGGGATGGATTCCAACGAACCGGACCTGGCGACCGTAGTGGTGTGGGTTCCCGCCATCGTCGGCGAGAGCCACGCCACTACCGACCAGTGCCGCCAGTACGATGAGAATCGTAGTGTTGCGCATCGGTCTAGGAAGAACCGACCGCGCTGGCTGGTCAAGGTTCAGTGTGGGGCGATCTGCGCTTGCACCGGAAACGTACGCTCGACCTGGTCCAGCTCGGTGGTGAGCGTACCTTGGAGCGTCATCGGCCTAGCGCTCGTCGAATCCAGCGGAACTTCGACGACGACCGCTGCTCCCGCGGGAACGTCACGTTCTAAGGGAACCTCGCCGGTCGACACCGTCGCGCCATCGGCGGCGAACGTGTACTCGAGCTTGGTGAGCTTGAGCGCGTGGTTCGCGGGGTTCGTGACCTGCACGAACACGACTTGCTGTGCCGCGATCTGATCGTGAACGCCGAGCACGCGGAGTTGAGGACTACCGCCGGTCGACTGACAGGCGGCAAGGGCGATCGTGACAAACAGGGCGAGGAAGAGACGCATTCGGATGACCAGCTGCCTATTGTGCTGCTTCTGTGCCAGCGAGCAAGAAAACGCAAGTCCGCGTGCCGCCAAAGAACTCGCCTCGACCTGCCAAGCTGCGTTCACGGTCGGCAACCGGTTTTGTCGCACGGTTTTTCGACTACGCTCGGGTGGTGAAGATCGAGAAAGGCAACCGAGTCACGCTCAAAGTCGATCTCTCCGTCGCTGGTGGACAGCAGTTGGAGAAGAGCACGATCGAGTTCATCCAGGGTTCCGGCACGCTGTTGCCGGCACTCGAGGCTGTGTTGAACGGCCTCGAAAAAGGCGCCAAGCGCGACGGCGTGTTGAAGGCGAAGGACGCTTTCGGCAACCCGAACATGCAACCGATCAAGAAGATGAAGCGGACGGAGTTTCCGAAGGACGCGAAGCTCACCGTCGGCGAGAAGCTCGTAGCGCAGGGCGACGACAAGTCGCACATGAACGTGATCCTCCAGGTCGCGAAGGTCTCCGGCGACGAGGTCGAAGTCCGCCTGCTTCATCCGTTGGCCGAGAAGGACATCAAGTACTCGGTCGAGGTGGTCAACGTCACGGATCCTCGCCCGCCTCCGATGCCGGCGAAGGCACTCGATCTCGAAGAAGAGAAGTGATGCACCCGCGCCGGCTGTACGCCCACCGAGGAGCGTCCGCCGAGTGCCCGGAGAACACGCTGCCGGCGTTCCAGCGCGCGGTCGAGCTCGGCTGCGGTGCGCTCGAAATGGACGTGCACGTCACGCGTGACAATCAGCTGATCGTCGCGCACGACGACGTCGCGACGCGCACGACCGGCGCCGCCCTCGCGTGGCACACGCTCGATCTCGCGGCGGCGCAGCGCCTCGACGCGGGCTGGGGATTTGTCGCAGCCGACGGCACGCGGCCGTTCGCGGGCAAAGGCGTCTACGCGCCGACGTTCGCCGAGGTGCTGGAGGCGTATCCCGACGTCCACTTCAACGTCGACATCAAGGGGCGTCGGCGCGATGGGATCGAGCGCGCGGTCGAGATCATGCTCGGCTTATTGCGCGAGCACGATGCCGAGCGCCGCGTCACGCTCGCGAGCTTTCAGACCAAGACGCTCGTCGAAGCGCGCCGTCAGAAATTTCAGGGCGAGACCGGGCTCGCCCAGGGCGAGGTCGCGGCGCTCCTCGCGCTGCCGAGCATCGTGTGGCGCCAGCTGCCGTGGACCGGCAACGCGGCGCAGGTGCCGACGCACCAAGGACCGCTGCGCTTCGATCGCGCGCCGTTCATCGCGAAGTGTCACAGCCTCGGCCTCCGCGTCGATTACTGGGTGATCGACGACGCGAGCGAAGCCGCGCGCCTGCTCGAGCTCGGCGCCGACGGGATCATGACGAACGACCCGGCGAAGATCGCGCCGCTGTTTCACTAGCGCTTGCGATAGCTCTGGAGCTCGCCGGCGTCGTCGGTGACCTCTAGCTCCTTCGGATCCGCCATGCGGATCGGGCGGCGCTCGTCCTTCGTCGCGTCCTCGTGATCGAAGTCCTTCGCCTTGTGACAGCTATCGCGGAAAGATGCCTCGGCTTGCTTCACCGCGAGCACGAGCGTCGCGCCGTCGAGCTTCCACGCGCCGACCGCGTAGTGGAAATCCTCGGTCCTGCACGCGCCCTGCTTTGCCTCGACGTTCGTCGCCCGCTCGAACCGACCATCGCTGTTGAGCCGCAGCGTGCCACCCGAACCCGTGCCGGGCCTGCGCGCGCCGGTCTTCGGATCGGGTGCACCGACCGCGGTCTTCGCGCCGTAGCTCCACTCGCCGGTCACCGCAGCCATCGTCAGCGCCGCGCCATCGGTCTTGTCGTCGTGGGGCGGAGGTTGCTGCTCGGTGTCGGTCTTGGTGTCGTGCGGCGGCGCCTCGCGATCGTCGTGCGGTGGAGGTGGCGGCACGTCGCGATCGTCGTGCGGCGGCGGGGGGTGTGGTCCGCTCGTCGTCGCGATCGGCGGCAAGCCCGCGTTGTCGGCGAGACACGCATCGACTTGCGGCCCGCACAGCGCCTTCGTGCAGCCGTCGTCGTAGCAGCGATTCGCGGCCGCGCACTGGATCAGCGCCGCGTGCAGCGAACCGCCCTCCTGGCTGCCTTCGTTCGAGCACGCCTGCAGACACATTCCGGTCCGGCACATCGAGTCGCACGACTCGACGATCTGATGGCAGGTCCAGGTCCCCTGCGGCCCCGGTTGATTCGCCTGGGGCGAATTCGAGCCACACGCGGCTAGCACAGCGACGGCCACGAGCCTCATGCGCCGCACCATATGCCCGGAAATCCGTCAGTGAACCATCACGTGTCGAGTTTCCACCATGGCCTGCGCCACAGCACCGCTGCAGGCGCTGTTCGCTTCCGCTTGCGGACTCGGCCTCAAAGGTGCAATTTCCAGCCTTCCAAATCATCCCCGTCCTCGGAGTTCACTCATGGCTCTCAAAAAAGGCGTCGACGTCAAACCCGCGCAAGGCAAGCTCGGCATTCTCCTTCCCGGCATGGGCGCGGTCGCGACCACGTTCATCGCAGGAGTCATGTCGATTCGCAAAGGGCTCGGCAAGCCGATCGGCTCGCTGACCCAGCTCGGCCACATCCGTCTCGGCAAGCGCACCGACAACCAGTCGCCCGCGATCAAGGAGTACGTGTCGCTCGCGAAGCTCGACGACATCGTGTTCGGCGGCTGGGACATCTTCCCGGAGAACGCCTACGAGGCCGCGGTGAAGGCCGGCGTGCTCGAGAGCAAGGACCTCGAGCCGATCAAGGCCGAGCTCTCGGCGATCAAGCCGATGACCGCCGTGTTCGAGCAGGCGTACGTCAAGAAGCTCACCGGGCCCAACGTGAAGAAGGGCACGTCGAAGATGGATCTCGCCGACCAGCTGATGGCGGACATCAAGGCGTTCAAGGACACGAACGGCTGCGATCGTCTCGTCGCGGTGTGGTGCGGTTCGACCGAGGTCTATCGCAAGCCGACCGACGTCCACATGTCGCTCGACAAGTTCGAGGCCGGCCTCAAGGCTTCGCACGACGACATCGCGCCGTCGCAGATCTACGCGTACGCGTGCCTCAAGATGGGCGTGCCCTACGCGAACGGCGCGCCGAACCTGTGTCTCGATACGCCAGCGCTGCTCGAGCTCGCGCGCAAGCAGTCGATGCCGATCACGGGCAAGGACTTCAAGACGGGCCAGACCCTGATGAAGACGATCCTCGCACCTGGCTTCAAGGCGCGCATGCTCGGCCTCGAGGGTTGGTACTCGACGAACATCCTCGGTAACCGCGACGGCGAGGTCCTCGACGACCCCGAGTCGTTCAAGTCCAAGGAAGTTTCGAAGCTCGGCGTGATCGACTCGATCCTCCAGCCCGACAAGTACCCCGACCTCTACGGCAACATCAGCCACGTCGTTCGCATCAACTACTACCCGCCGCGCGGCGATGCGAAGGAAGGCTGGGACAACATCGACATCTTCGGGTGGCTCAACTACCCGATGCAGATCAAGGTGAACTTCCTGTGCCGCGACTCGATCCTCGCGGCGCCGATCGTCCTCGATCTCGCGCTGTTCATGGACTTCGCGCACCGCGCCGGCATGAGCGGCATCCAGGAGTGGCTGTCGTTCTACTGGAAGTCGCCGATGACCCCCGAGGGCCTCTACCCCGAGCACGATCTGTTCATCCAGCTCATGAAGCTGAAGAACACGCTGCGCTACACCAAGGGTGACGACCTGATCACTCACCTCGGCGCCGAGTACTACGACTAGAGCTCGCCTTTGGCGAACTGAACGGCTCGCTCGCGCGGGCCGTTTTGCGTTTTGGCCCGAACGTGTATCGTGGAGAGGTGAAGTTGTTCGGGTTGGTGGTGGTGGCCGCATGTGCGCCTTCGCACGTGAAATACGTCCCCGCCGACGACTTCGCTCAGCACATGAACGACGCCGCTGCCGTACGCGGCATGTTCGGCGACATCGTCGCGATCGGTGGCCTGTGGTTTGGCGATGCCGGCTGCGCGAAACAGTTCGAGCAGCCCCGCGATGACGTTCCGCCCGATCAACTCGACGCGTTGGCGCGTTGCCTTGCCGGCCTGCACCTCCAGGCGAGTCCGCGTACCGACGAGCTCGGCGACGTGATCGTGTTGACGTACCCGCCGGGCATCGAGGTCGAGGCGCGCGTCATCAAGGATCCGCAGCTCGGCCTTCAGCTGACGTGGATCGGTTATTCCTCGCGCCGCTCGATCGATACCGCGCCGACCATCACGTCCGATGCGCTCGAGGCGCTGCGCGTCTCGGGCGATCGAAACGGCCCGATCGAACCGGCGGCCGCCGCCACACTCGTCCGCGATCCGACGCCAACGTCACACGGCGAGTACAGCTGGTTACGCGTGTGCATCGACGCCACCGGTGCGGTGACCCTCGCAGACCCGTTCGAGACCACGTCTCCGGGCGCGGCTGCCGCCTTCTCCGCCGCCGCACGAGCGTGGACGTTCAAGCCCTTCACGATCGACGGGCGCGCAGTGCCCGCATGCTCGATGAAACAGCTGGTGTACCCAGCTGGCCAGGGTCCGCGCGCCGAGATCCTGCCGCTACCGCCGCCACCTTCGAAGTCGCACAAGCCGGCGATCGTCCTCGTCGGCAACTCGCAGGCAGCGCGTCAGCACGAGGCGACCCGAACCGCTGGGTCGATGAGGCTCGAACCAAGCGCGGAGTCACAGTTCCCGTTACGACGGCACGAGGCCTCGGCCTCATTCCTCCTGTGCGTCGACGACAGCGGCGCGGTCGAGTCGACGTTGACACTCGACAGCACCAGCGAGCCCAACCTCGATCACCAGCTGATGGCCGCGATGCACGCCTGGCGATTCGCTCCCTACGTCGTGAACGATGAAGCGGAGCCGGTGTGCCGGACCGTGTCGTTCGTGTTCAACCGGCGGAAACGAACATGAAGAGCACTTCTGTACTCGGGTTGGTGTTGGTAGCCGCATGTGGTCCTGGCCTCGCAGCGCGCGACACGCGCGAGGTGGGCCGAGACTCGCTCGCAAGCGCAGCGGGAGATCCACGTGCCCTGCGCGAGTTGTTTCACGACTCCGTCGTCGGCGGCGGCGTGTTGAACGCGTCGAACACCGAGGCATTGTCGGGCGTGCCGCCATCGTACGGGCCGGGCCCGCGCGAGAAACACGGAGCGTCAGTTGACGCCGCGGCCCGCGAATAGATCCGCGGGATTGACACCGAGCGAGCGCATCGCGGCGTCCCACATCTGATCGGGAGGCGTCTCGAACACGAGCTTTGGATCGGCGGACGTGTGCAGCCATGCACCGCGCGCCATCTCCTGGGCAAGCTGCCCCGGTCCCCAGCCGGAGTATCCGAGCAGCAGGCGCACGTTGCGCGGGGGTTGATTCGCGATCACGCGCAGTCGATCGGGCGAAGTGGACAGCGAGATCGTCGACGTGATCTCGATCGTGCCGCCCGTGTTTGCGATCGCGGCGACGACGGGCTCGTGCAAGACCCAGCCGGTCGACGGCGAGACGGGTCCGCCGGCCCACACGACGGCGTTGTCCTCGCCGTGCCAGTGCATCTCGAGGCTATCGAGCAGCTCGCTCGCCCTGATCGGGCTCGGGTGATTGATCACGAGCCCGAACGACCCCTGGTCGCTGTGCTCGATCATCAGCACGACGGCGCGCGAGAAGTTGGGGTCCGCGAGCTGAGGCATCGCGAGCAACAGCCCGGGCGTCAGGTTGGCAGACTCCACTAGACCTAGTGTTCCGCAAATTTCCGATAAAAACGACCGTATTCAGGAAGGTTGGCGAGCCAGATCACCACCGGGCGACACCGGCGGCGGAGTGGGCACGGGTGGCGCGGGCTGTGGCTCGAGGCCGTAGCGCTGCGAGATCTTGCGGAACACGTACGATCCGACGCTGAGCCCGAAGCCGGTCACGATGGCCCTGACGAGTACCTTCATGGACCAAGCGTAGCAACGATCGGCGAAGGATCCACGATCGCGATGAACGCCTCGTCATAGAAGTCGTGCCAGAGCCGGCGTGCGGCAGCGCGCAGGTCGTCATCCGACATATGCGCCAGCGGGATGGCCAGCGCCGCCAGGCGGTTACGGTCGATGTGGCCGTCGTGGATGACCGGGCCCGCTGCCGGCTTGACGCCGAGCTGGCGGGCGAGGCCTTCGACCACCACGACCGCGACATACGATTCGGCCGAGCCCCAGTGGTCCTTGCGGAACGCGAGATTTGCCAGGTTCCACAGCGCGAGCTGCGGCGTGGCTGGATCGCTCGCGATCTGACTCGTGTACGCGGAGAGCTCCGCGCGCGCGCGCGCGACGAACCCGGCGGTCGATGGCGTCGAGTCGCCGACCTGCGCCGACAACGCCGCCGGATAGCGCAGCGGATGCTTGCGATCGTTGTCGTAGCCGTGACGAGCCTCGTGGCGGCGCACCGTCGCGACGACCAGGTCGGTGATCCGCTCGCGCACGCGGTGCATCGGCGCGAGCTCGCGCGCGATCGTCTCGCCCGATGCGAGCTCGAGATCGCGGCCGGTCGCGGTGCGGGCGAACGCATCGTCGCCGACCGGGAACTCGCTCTGCTGGACGACCGACTTCAGGTGGCTCTCGACGAAGTCATCGACCTGATCGAGCAGCACGACCGGATCGCCGAGCTCCTCGGTCTGCATGCCGAGGAGCGAGTGCTCCACGTTCAGATGATCGAGACGGCGCAACGACAGCACGCGGCGCGGCTCGCCGCCGGCACGCACGTAGACGACCTCCTCGACCTGGAACGCGAACACGGTGCCGTGCGCGGCGCCGCGATCGGTGAACACGTCGGCCTCGAGGTGATAGCCAAGGCCGAGCGCGGCGAACTGATCCGAGACGCCCTGCGCCGCGGCGCGCAGGCGCTCCTTGGCGTCGGCGTAGTCGTGGGTGTGGCGAGGCTTGTCGGCCCAGTCGCCGAGCGCGTCGATCAGCTCGTGCCACGCGCGCACGAGCCCCGGGCCCTGCGCCGCGATCGCGGGCGCGTCGCGCAGCGTCGTCACGTACGCGGCGTGGACGCGCGGATCGGCGGCGCCGTGGCGTTCGCTATCGATCTCGATCACGTACGTCGCGAGCTCGTCGGACAGCAGCGCGTCGACGGCTCGGTCGGTGCGCGGTTCACCACCGGTGAGGAACGCGCCCCACGGCAGCGGCACCTGATCGCGAACGCGGCGATGGTTCGCCGGCGTCCGGACCGCGACCACCCCGAGTACGAGCAGCGCGACCGCTACGACGGCGCCGACCCCGGCGAGGATCGTCGCGATCGGCGCGGGCGCACGCGGCGGCGGCAATTTCGCGTACGCATGGGTGACGGCGTCGCGCTGGGTCGCATCGACCTCGTAGTGGCCGGCGAGCGACAGCGCCGCGACGCGCTGGACGTGCCGCATCTCCTCGTGGTCTTCCGCGCTGACCAGTGCGCGCGACACGAGCGCGGCATCGACCAGCGCACGCTCGAGTCGGCGACGCGCCGGTCCGCGCAACACCCAGTCGGCATGCGCGAGCGCCGCACGCGCGGCATCGTCATCACCGGCCTCGACTCCCGTGGCGAGCGCAGCGAGGACATGGCGGCGAATCACCTGATAGCGACACCGCGAGCTGGGTGCCGGTTTCGCGGAATTTACTCGGTCAGCGCGCCGTAGAGGTGTGGGCGACGGTCGCGGAAGAACCCCATGCTCGCGCGGACGCGCCGGATGTGGTCGAGATCGAGGTCGGCCATCGCGATGCCGGGCTCGCCGCGGCCGAGCTCCGCGAGCTTGTCCCCGCGCGCGTCGCACACGAACGAGCTGCCGTAGAACGTCATCGCGCCTTCTTTGCCGATCCGGTTTGCGGCGACGACGCCGACCGAGTTCGCCACGGCGTGGCCGATCATCACGCGCTGCCACGAGTCGCGGCTGTCGAAGTCCGGTTCCTCGGGCTCGCTGCCGATCGCGGTCGGATAGAACAGCACGTCGGCGCCGGCGAGCGTCATCGCGCGTGCAGCCTCGGGGAACCACTGGTCCCAGCAGATCGCGACGCCGATCGTGCCGAACTTCGTCGCGAACGTCTTGAATCCGGTGTTGCCCGGCTTGAAGAAGAACTTCTCCTGATAGCCAGGACCGTCGGGGATGTGCGACTTGCGATACACGCCGAGGTCGGTGCCGTCGGCGTCGAACACCGCGATCGAGTTGTAGTACTCGGGCCCGGCCTGCTCGAAGAACGACACCGGGATCACGACGCCGAGCTGCTGCGCGAGCTGTTGAAAATGCGCGAGCGTCGGATGCCCCGCGGCCGGGCGTGCGCGCGCGAAGTCTTCTTCGTTCTGGGTCTGGCAGAAGTACGCGCCCTCGAACAGCTCGCTCGGCAGGATCACCT
>JBDUAS010000092.1:0-24539 GCA_040004535.1 Deltaproteobacteria bacterium | reverse complement strand
TGCGGAGCGCGATCTGGAACTCGTCGCTGGCGCGCTTCGGATCGCCGCCGAACTGAGTGCTCGCGGCGCTGTAGACCAGGCCTAACGCGATGTGCGGTAGCGCGAGGTGCGTGACGCACGCGGCGTCGCACGGCACCTTCTTGGTCCCGTCGATGTCGCCGCGCTGCGCCTTGTCGATCGCGACGACGCGCTCGAGGCCGGCCTTCACGACCGGCAGCATCGACAGCATCTCGACGCGGGTCAGATTGTGATTGATCATACCGCCGAGGCCGACGATCGCCCACATGAACGGCGTGCGGTGATCGAGTCCGATCGACGCGATCCGCTTGTTCGCGGCGTCCGGCGCACCGAACAGATCCTTCTCGGTGCCGCTCGGCAGGTCGACCAGTGCGTAGTTGAGACAGCGCGCGAACATCTTGCTCGCGCGTTGGTTCTGGTCCTCGACGTCGTCGAGCTTTTTCGCGAACTTCGCGACCTCCCACTCGTCCTCGACGAACGCGGTCGCGTACTGGCAGTAACCTTCTGCGAGGATCCCGCGCAGGACCGGGCTCTCGTCGGCGACGTAGAAGCCTTCGATCGTCTTGAGCGCGCCCGGAATCGCGCGCGCCGCGAGCTCGTAGTCGGACTCCATGTTGAGCGCCGGTTGCGCCATCGCGAGCAAGTCCGCGGTGGTCTTCGCGGCGGTGTGTCCCGCGAAGCCCGGTTCGCCACATCCAACCGCGATCACCACGGGAATCACCAATAGGCCAAGTCTCATCCGTCGGACGCTAAGTCACGGTCCGGCCGAGGGCAAGTGGTAGAGTGGCGGCAATGAGGGCGCTCGCGTTCGCGGTCGTCGTCATCGTGGTCTCGGGAGGGCTCGCCGGCTGCGATGCCGGCAAGCAGCTGCACCGCAAGCGCGACCCCGGCGTGCTCGTCGTCGCCGAGGCTGCCGACGTGATCGCACTCGATCCGGTTATCGTTACCGACTCGGAGTCGGTCCAGGTCGGCGAGCTGATCTACGAGGGCCTGGTCGGCTGGCGGGCCGGCACGACCGACATCGATCCCCAGCTCGCGGAGCACTGGGAGGTCTCGCCGGACGGCCGGACCTGGACGTTCCACCTCCGCGATCACGTCGCGTTCCACGACGGCACGCCGTGCGACGCCGACGCGGTCGTGTTTTCGCTCGAGCGCCTGCTCGATCCCAAGCACCCCAGCTTCGTCGGCGCCGACATCGCCGGCTACTGGCGCACGATGTTGAAGGACGTCGATACGGTGATCGCAAAGGACCCTCGGACCGTCGAGATCTTCGTCAAGCAGCCGTACGCGCCGCTGCTCGCCGATCTCGCGAAGTATCCGATCGTGTCGCCGACGGCGGTGAAGCGCTGGGGCGCTGCCTTCAAGGACCACCCGATCGGCACCGGTCCGTTCAAGTTCGAGTCGTGGAAGCCGGGCGAGCAGCTCGTCGTCCGCCGGTTCGAGGGCTACTGGGGCAAGGCCCCGGCGCTCGAGCGCGTGGTGTTCCAGGTCGTCGTCGACGCGCGCCAGCGCTTGATCGAGCTCGAGTCGGGCTCGGTCGATCTGGCGACGTCGATCCTCCCCGACGAGACGTCGTTCGTCGAGCTCCACCCGGATCTCCAGCTCTATCGAGCGACCGCGAACGACGTCAGCTACCTCGCGTTCAACACGCAGCACGCGCCGTTCGACGACCCACGCGTGCGCCGCGCCGCGAACTACGCGATCAACAAGGCGCCGATCGTCGAGCTCGCGTACTCGGGCCATGCGACCGCCGCCGACGGACCGTTGCCGCCGCAGCAGTGGGGCTATCACGCGCCGGCGACCCGCTACGACTACGATCCGCGCAAGGCGCGCGAGCTCTTGATCGAGGCCGAGAAGGCCGGGACGTTCGATCCGAACCGGGTCTACAAGCTGTACGCGCCGTCGACGCCGCGGCCGTACGCGCCGTCGCCCGAGCGGGTCGCGCGGTTCCTCCAGGGCGGGCTCGAGCAGGTCGGCATCCACACCGAGCTCGTGCTCGCGCCGTATCTGGAGCATCGCGCGGCGATCGAGCGCGGCGATCACGATCTGTGCTTGTTCGGCTGGGTCGGTGATACCGGCGATCCGGACAACTTTCTCTACGTGCTGTTCTCGAGCGACAACGCGAACGCCGCCGCTCAGAACGTCGCGTTCTATCGCAACCCGGAGGTCGACCGGCTACTCGCGCGCGCGCAGGCAACGAGCGACGAGCGCACGCGCACCGCGCTGTACGCCGACGTTCAGGATCGGATCGCGGCGGACGCGCCGTGGGTGCCGATCACGCACTCCGAGCTCGTCGTCGCCGGGCGCTCGGAGCTCGAGCACGTCACGATCTCGCCGACCGGCCACCCGATCTTCGCCGAGATCCGCCGTACGGAGCCGCGGTGACGACGGAAGACTCGGGCAAGCAGAAGGTCGAGCGCTCGACCGGCTCGCTGCGCAAGATCTCGAGCGGGCTGTTCAAGCTACCGAAGCCGATCACGCCGGTCGCGCCCGAGCCGAGCCGCGGCCTGCGGCTGCGCACGAAGCTCGCGATCGCGATGGTCGCCGCGGCGCTCGTGCCGGTGACGATCGTCGCGGCGATCGCGTCGGGCGTGATCCTGTCGAACCTCGAAGAAGGCCTGCGCGAGGACGCCGACCGCCAGCTCACCGTCGGCTTGAACCTCGTACTGCGCTCGATCGAGCGGTTCGGCGACGAGGCCGTGCAGCTGTCGGAGAGCTCGGACCTGGTCGTCGCGTTGCGCGATCACGGCGACCTCGATCGCTGGCTCGCGCATCAGGTCTCCCACATGCCGTCGGCGCGGTTGCAGATCGTCGATGCGGCAGGCCAGATCGTGTTCGATCGGATGATCGTCGGCGCGCTGACATGCGATCCCAAGCAGCCCGCGGATGCGAGCCATCCGGAGTGCCTCGCGGCAGAGCGGTTCCGGGCGATCGGCGTGGGCCCGAACGATGTCACCGCGCAGTCGTGGAGCCGCAACGTGACGCTCGCGAACGTCGGCGGTCGCGTCGTCGTGCGGGCGCTGTCGCCGATCGTCGACGGCGGCCTCGGCTTGCGCGGCGCGGTCGTGCTCGCGATGCCGCTCGACGGTGACTTCGCGGACAGCATCAAGGGCGCGCTGTCGGCCGACGTGTTGATCGGCGGCATCGATGGCCTGCTGGCCGTGACGTTTCGGTCCTCGCTTGGCCGGCGCGGCGAGCCGGTGCTGTTGGGCCAACCCGATCGCGACACCGCGCTGCACGGGCTGCGGATCGTGCGCGAGATCGACGCGCCGAGCGGCCACTACACGGTCGGTGCAACCGGCCTGTTCGATCACAAGAAGGTCGCGATCGGCATCGTCGCGGTCGCGGTCGATCGCGCGCCACTCGCGGCGACCCGGTTGCTCGCGTTTCGCTCGCTCGCGATCGGCGGCACCGCGGCGATCGCGTTCGCGCTGGTGCTCGCACTGTACTGGTCGCGCCGGCTGGGCTCGCCGATCGCAGAGCTCCACCGCGGTGCAACGGCCGTGTCGCGCGGCGATCTCGAGCATCGGATCGACGTCAGCGGCGCCGACGAGCTCGCCGATCTCGCGGCTGCGTTCAACCAGATGACCGTGACACTCAAGGACAACCAGGCGCGGTTGGCGGCGCGCATGCGCGAGATCGTGGCGCTCCACGACGCCGGCCGCGCGGTGTCGTCCGTCATCGATCTCGATCAGGTGTCCCGCAAGATCGTCGACGCGGTCGCGCGCACGTTCGACGTCCAGCTCGCCGCGCTCTGGCTCGCCGAGGATGGCGAGCTGCGCGAATCGGCAGCGCGGGCGCGGCGGGCCGACGTGTCGAGCTCGCTCGCGACCGACGAAGCACTCGTCGTCGCCGAGCATCTCCGGCCGATCGCGGATCGCGTACGCGAGGATCGCCGGCCGGTGCGCATGGTCAAGGCCGTCGAGGACGCGCGGTTCGGCGAGGCCGCGCGGCTGGCGAACACGACCGGGCCGTTCGTCGCGCTGCCGCTCGATCGCAAGAACCGGGTCGTCGGCGTGCTCGCCGTCGCCCGTGGTGAGGACGCGCGCGAGTTCTCGGATGCCGATCTCAACTTGCTCACGACGTTCGCCGATCAGGCGGGCGCCGCCGTCGAAAACGCGCAGCTCTATCACGAGGTCCGCGGCGCGAGCGAACAGCTCGAGCGCAAGGTCCGGTTGCGCACCGCCGAGCTCACGGCGATCAACAGCGAGCTCGGCCGCGCGCTCGCCGATCTGCGCGAGGCCCAGGCCCAGCTCGTGCTGTCGGAGCGGATGGCAGGGCTCGGCCTGTTGGTCGCCGGCGTCGCGCACGAGATCAACTCGCCGACCGCCGCGATCCGTGGCTCGATCGATTCGCTCGCGGCGCAGCTGACGAGCGTCACGCGCCACGGGGTCGAGCTCGCCGGCCATCCGGCGATCACGACGTACCTCGAGACCGTCGCCCCGGAGCTGGCGGAACGTCCGCTCACGACCGGTCTCGCGTCGCGCCGTGCGGCGAAGGAGCTCACGACGCTGCTCGCTGATGCGGGAATTCCGCGCCCCCAAGACATCGCGAGCGGGCTCGCCGACGTCGGCGCGACCGAGGCGGATGCAGAGCAATTCATCGCGGTGCTCGCCGAGGACAAGCACGTCGCCCCACGGGTGGTCACCGCGTTGACCGATCACGTCTATCTCCAGCGCACCACTTCGACCGTGCGCCACGCGGTCGTCCAGATCCAGCGCATCGTAGGTGCATTGAAGAGCTACTCCCACCTCGACCAGCAGGCGATCCGCAGCGATGCAGATCTACATGATGGTCTCGAGACGACGCTGACGCTGCTCCACCACGCGCTGCGTGATATCGTGGTCGAGAGGCGTTATGGAATCTTGCCTCGCGTCCCGATCTTCGTGGACGAGCTCAACCAGGTGTGGACGAACCTGATCTCGAACGCGCAACAGGCACTGGCTGGTAAGGGAACGATCGCGATCGAGACGCTCGTCGAACCGCCGTGGGTGGTCGTGCGCGTGATCGACGACGGTCCGGGCGTCCCGGCTGACGCGTTGCCGCGGATCTTCGAGCCGTTCTTCACGACCAAGCCCAAAGGCGAAGGCACCGGCCTTGGCCTCGGCATCGCGCGTCAGATCGTCAAGAAGCACGGTGGCGAGCTACGCTGCGAGTCGCAGCTCGGCCGGACCTGCTTCGAGGTCCGCCTGCCGATCGACGCCAAGGACGGCCACTCGTGACTCGCAAGGAGATCATCGTCTGCGTCGACGACGAAGAGGGTGTGCTGCGCGTCCTGCGCGCGCAGCTCGGTGCCCGGTTCGGCCACGAGTGCCAGATCCTCGCAGCGCGCTCGGGTGACGAGGCAGTCGCACTGTTCGACGAGCTCGCGCGCGAGGGCGAGGCGATCGCGCTCGTGATCGCCGATCAGATCATGCCCGGCATGAAGGGCGTCGAGCTACTCGAGATCGTCGACCGCCGGTTGCCGGCGACGAGGAAGATCCTGCTGACCGGCCAGGCCGGCCTCGATGCGGTCGTCGAGGCGATCAACCGCGCGCACCTCAACCAGTACATCAGCAAGCCGTGGGACGAGACCGCGCTCTTGCTCGGCGTCGAGAACTTGCTGCGCCAGTACCGGTTGAAGCACGAGAACGAACAGCTGATCGCTTCGTTGTCGTCGAAGAACCAGGCGCTGCTCGAGATGAACCGCGAGCTCGAAGCGAAGATCCACGAGCGCACGCACGAGCTCGCCGAAGCGAACACCCGGCTCGCGCAGCTCGCGGTGACCGACGGCCTCACCGGCCTCTACAACCACCGCCACTTTCACGAGCGGCTCTCGCTCGAGGTCGAGCGCAGCCAGCGGAGCGGGTTGCCGTTGTCGTTGCTCATGCTCGACGTCGACAACTTCAAGCAGTTCAACGACAGCCACGGCCACCCGGCCGGCGACGAGGTCCTCCGCCAGCTCGCCCGCGTGCTCGCCGATACCCGCCGTGCGAACGACGTCGTCGCCCGCTACGGCGGCGAGGAGTTTGCGGTGATCCTCGTCGACACCGCCAAGTTCACGGCCGCGAAGGTCGCCGAGCGCGTCCGCGAGCGGATCGTCGCGCACGACTTCGCAGATCGCTCCGCCAAGTCGCCGCCGATCACCGTGTCGTTTGGCGTCGCCACGTATCCCGAGGACGGCAGCGATGCCGAGGCGCTCGTGCGCGCCGCCGATACCGCGCTCTACGTGGCGAAGCGGGCAGGGCGCAACCGGGTCGTGCTGTACACGGATGCACTCGGAGCGACCCCGTCGGTCGGCTAATCCGAGCCCGAGCCCGAGCTCGATCGTCGTCCGCTGGAAGCGGCGACGAACCGCTTCCGTTTGGTTGGCCGTCAGCGTCCTGTTCGCAGTCCCGGAATAGGCGCCACGCCCTCGATCCGGATCTTCCGGTCCGTTCCGACGCGATCCGTCGGTATCGTCGGTCCCGGAAATCGGGCTCGGGCTCGGGCTCGGGCGTTGGCCGTGATAGGGTCCTGCCCCGATGAGCGACATCGCGGTCGTCGGCGCCGGTAGCTACGGCTCGTGCCTCGCGATGCTTTTCGGCCGCGCGGGCCATCGCGTGAGCCTCTGGTGCCGCAACCCGGAGACCGCCGACTCGATGGAGCGCACGCGCGCCAACGAGAGCTATCTGCCGGGGCACACACTGCCCGCCACGATCACGGTCACCTCGGATCTCGAGGCCGCGGTGCGCGGCAAGCAATTCGTCGTCGGGGTGACGCCGTCGCACGGCATTCGCGCGGTGCTCGGCAAGGCCGTCCACGTCATGGATCCCGAGGCGATCGTGATCAACGCGAGCAAGGGCCTCGACGAAGGCTCGCTCGCGACGATCGATCGCGTGTACGCCGAAATCTTTCCCGAGCGGATCGCGAAGCGCGCGACGTTCCTGTCGGGGCCGACGTTCGCGAACGAGATCGCGGCGGGAACGCCAGCGGCGATCGTGCTCGCCGGCCGCGACGAGGCCACGCTCAAGCTCGCGCAGGACGCGCTGACCTCGCTCCACTTCCGGATCTACCGGACCGAGGACGTGATCGGAGTGTTGATCGGCGGCGCGCTCAAGAACGTCGTCGCGATCGGCGCCGGGGTGTGCGACGGCCTCGGCTTCGGCTCGAACACCCGCGTCGCGTTGATGACCCGCGGCCTCGCGGAGATCACGCGGATCGGCGTCGCGCTCGGCGCGCACCCGCAGACGTTCGCAGGCCTGTCGGGCATGGGCGACCTCGTGCTCACGTGCTCCGGCGACGCGTCGCGCAATCGGCGCGTCGGGCTCGCGCTCGGCTGCGGCAAGAAGATGGCGGAGATCCTGGTCGAGATGAAGCAGGTCGCTGAAGGCGTGAAGACCGCGAAGGTCGCGCACGAGCTCGCGACGAAGCTCGGCGTCGAGGCGCCGATCATGGACGTGATGCACGCGGCGTTGCACGAGGGTTTGCCGATGCGCGAGGCGGTCGAGCGCTTGCTCGCACGCCCCGTCGGGTCCGAACGAGACTGACCGTGCTCGGCTACGTCCTCGACGAGATCTTCACGCACCACCGAGCGCCCTCGGGGCACCCGGAGCGTCCCGCGCGCGTGGAGGCCGTGCGCGATGCGCTGCTCGCCGCGCATATCGCGAGCCTCGGCACGCAGATCCAGATCCGCGCCGCCAGCGATGAAGAGCTCGCGCGCGTTCACGCCGGGAATTACCTGACGGAGCTCGAGCGCGTCGTCCCCGGCAAGAGCGGCTGGCTCGATCCGGATACGTACTTCTCTCCCGAGACCTGGACCGCGGCGCGTGCGGCGGCCGGCTCGGCGAGCGAGCTCGCGACACGCGTGTTGAAGGGCGAGCTCGCACAGGGCATCGCGGTCGTGCGCCCGCCCGGTCATCACGCGACGCGCGACACCGCGATGGGCTTTTGCTTGCTCAACAACGTCGCGGTGGCGGCGGCCGCAGCCCGCGCGGCGGGTGCAGCGCGCGTCGCGATCGTCGACTGGGATGTCCACCACGGCAACGGCACCCAGGAGATCTTCTGGACCGATCCGAACGTGCTGTACATGTCGGTTCACCAGTTCCCGTACTACCCGGGCACCGGCGCAGCGTTGGAGGTCGGTGGTGCAGGCGCGCTCGGTGCAACCGTCAATGTCGGCTTGCCGGCGGGCAGCCGCGACGCCGACTACGCGGCCGTGTTCGATCACGTGTTCGCGCCGAAGCTCGAGGCGTTCAAGCCGGATTTGATCCTGATCTCCGCCGGGTTCGACGCGTACGAGCACGATCCGCTCGCCGGCATGCGCGTCACGCACGCGGGCTTCGCGCAGATGGCCGCGCGCCTGCGCCAGCTTGCAGACCGGATCTGCCGCGGCCGGATCGTCGCGGTGCTCGAAGGCGGTTACGATCTCGACGGGCTCGGCGGCGGGATGACCGCGACGCTGAACGCGCTCGTCGCGCCGGCCCCCCCCGTGATCACGCCGGTCGCGTTGCCGGCGGAACCTTCTCTCGCACGCGCAGCGATCGAAGGCACGCTCGCCGCGCATCGAGGCTTACCGTGACGCGCCACCGCACTGCGGATCTCGAACCGATGGAGTTCGGCGGCCGCTACACGCTGCTCCGCCGGCTCGCGGTCGGCGGCATGGCGGAGATCTATCTCGCGCGCCAAGCGGCGATGGCCGGCTTCGAAAAAGAAGTGGTGATCAAGAAGCTGCGCGCAGAGCTCGCCGATGATCCGCGGATCGTCGAGATGTTCCTCGATGAAGCGAAGATCGGCGCGCAGCTCAACCACCCGAACATCGTCCACGTCTACGACGTCGACGAGCACGACGGCATCCCGTACATCGCGATGGAGTACATCGTCGGCGAGGAGCTCAACGAGCTGTGTCGCCGCGGCATCACCTACGGTCGGTTCTTGCCGCTCGAGCACGCGGTCGAGGTCATGCGCCAGGCCGCCGCAGGCATGGGCTACTTCCACGCGAAGCGCGGCGCGGAAGGGTCCGCGCAGGCGAACCAGCCGCTCGACATCGTCCACCTCGATATCTCGCCGTCGAACCTCCTGGTCACCCAGGACGGCTTCATGAAGGTGATCGACTTCGGCATCGCGCGTGCGCGCGGCCAGAACGTTCGCACCGAGGTGCTGCCCGGCAAGCTCAGCTACATGTCGCCGGAACAAGCGGCGCGCAAGGACGTCGATCACCGCAGCGACATCTTCTCGCTCGGCATCGTGCTGTACGAGATCACGGTCGGCAAGCGGCTATATCGCGGCCCGGCGGCAGAGGTCGTCCACGCGCTGATCGACGGCGAGGTCGAGCCGCCGACGTTCGCGCGCCGAAATTTTCCGCCGGCGCTCGAGTCGATCGTGATGCGCACGCTCGAGAAGCACCCCGAGGATCGCTATCAGAGCGCGTACGACCTCGCCGACGATCTCGAGTCATTTTTGCGCGACGAGCGACTGCACTCGGGGCCGGTGCGGATCGCGCGCTACCTCGACATGCTCGCGCTCGCAGCCGGTGGAGCGCGCCGGCCCGAGCTGATCTCGGAGGCCGAAGCGCGCGGCGGAGCCGACGAGCTCGACTTCGACAGTCAGGTGTTCGACGGCTTCGCGCCGAGCGAAGGCGCGCCGGGACCCGAGCAAGCGCCGATGTGGGAAGACGTCGATCAGCCGGAGTCCGAGGTCGCGAAGGCGCTCCAGATCGATCTCGCGGAGCTCCGCGCGCTGCGCACGCCGGTGCCGATGCGTCCGGCGGGGATGGCGGCGGTGCGCGGCAGTGGCGCGCTCGCGGCGGTGGCGCCGCCAGACGACGGCGATACCGACGATGCGCCACCGACCGCACCCGTGCCGCGGATGCGCACCTCCGAGGTCTACGGTGACGACGACGCGGTGCCGGAGCTGCCTGCCGGCGACGACGAATCGGTCGACGTCGATATCCAGACCCCGCCGAAACCGTTCCCGGCCGTCCCACAACCGGCGCCTCCCGATCCGCGCCTCGGCGCCGAGGCGGCGGCGCGGTTGCTCGGCTCTGCCTCCCATCGGGCCGCATACGACGGCGCCGCACCCCAGCCGGTCGCCGACAAGCCGTCGATTGGAGCGGCCTATCTGGCGCGCTCGCAGGACCCATCTCGCAAGCCCTGGCTGGTGTCGGTGCTCCTCGGCGTGGTCGTGCTGGCGTTGTTGGCGTATATCGTCATCAAGTGAAGCTCGTCGGGTTCACGCTCGTCGTCGTTTGGGCCGGCATCGTGTCGGGATGCTCCGATCGCGATCACGCCCACGCGAGCGCGACCGAGGTCGCACCCGATCGCACGCCGCGCGTGCTCGAGCCGCCGCCGCAGAACGTCCGCGCGTTGCCGCCGCACGCGATTCGCCGCGACGGGGTCGGCCCGTACCGGCTCGGGCTCACGCTCGAGCAGCTCGGCACGCAGGTTCCGTCAGGCGGGCGCAACGCGCAGATCGACATCCAGGGCGTCGTTCACCTCAGCGTGCTGCACGCCGAGGATGATGCGATCCAGGTCGGCGGCGAGCCACTCGGCCGCGCGTCGTTCGTCGCGGTGGTCGGTAGCAAGATCGCCCGCACCGAGTCGGGCATCCAGGTCGGCTCGACCCGCGACGAGCTCGTGCAGGCGCTCGGCGCACCCGAGGTCACGCTGACGCGCGCGCGCGATCCGCGCATCGTCGTGCCCAGCAACCTGCGCGAGCTGCGCGCCGTCCTCGACGGCGACAAGGTGATCGGGCTCGTCGTCACCGCGAGCGATCCGCCGATCAAGCCCGACGGGTGTGTACGGCCGACTGCCGTGTCGACGGGCGACGAGACGAAGTTCGGAGCTTGCTTGAGCGGCGCGCCCGCGATCGTGACGATCGCTGCCGACGAGCTGATCGCGCGCACGGTCGAAGCTAGCAAGGTGATCGTCAAGATCCCGCTCGCGGGCCTCATGCTCGGGCGCACGTTCAAGTTCGCCGCCGCGGTACGCGCTCCGGATGGCAAGGACGAGATCGTGGCGATCACGGAGGCCGACGATGCCCAGGCGAAGACCTGGTACCTCGTCGCGTTTCGCATCGACGCGGGCAAGCTGGACCGGATCGCCGACCAGCAAGTTTATCAACTGACCGCAACGAACGCGCGCTGGATCGGGTCGACGCTGGGCGATCTCGATCTGATGCTGGAGGTCTCCAACCGCGGCGAGGCGTTCGAGGTCGGAGGTCTCCTTACGCACCGCACGCACGACAAACTACGTGATCTGCTGGTGCTGTCGCCCTCGCAAGTGCCGCGCCGACGCGCTAAGTCTGCGACCCCCGAGCCGGAACGCGAAACGCAGGACGCTGGCATAGCCGCGCCTACAGGTTCCGACGACAATCACGCTGCGCAATGAGTCCTACCCCTTTGCGGCTCCACGGGTTTTTGGGCACAATGAAGGTCGGGCAGCGGTGAAATTTCTTTGCGATCGATGCAAGACCCGATACTCGATCGGAGACGACCGCGTACGCGGCAAGATCCTCAAGATCCGCTGTAAGAACTGCGCGAACGTGATCACCGTCCGCGAGGGCATGACGGCAGAGGACATGGCCGAGCCGAACCGCGGCCGTCCCACGACCGGTGCACCGATCCCATCCGCGAGCGCACCGGCGGGCAGCGCGCTGGCATCGGCGTTCGCACAACAGGTCGCGAAGCCACCGCCCGCGCTCGAGGAGGAGTGGTACGTCTCGATCGACGGCGACCAGTCGGGCCCGTTCTCGCTCGCCGACGCGCAGCGCTGGATCTCGGCGAAGCCGTTCGATGCCGACGTCCATTGCTGGAGCGAAGGCTTCGACGACTGGTTGCCGGTCGACAAGGTCAGCCACTTCCGCGGCCTGCGGAAGAAGCCACCGGCGCCGAACGCGCCACCACCGCTGCCGCGGGTCGCGCCGGGGCGATCCGGTCCTGCGATGGCGATACGCGAAGAAGAGCCGAAACCGCTGTTCGCGGCGACGATGGCGCAGCTCGAGAAGTCCGCCGGCATCAAGAGCCCGGTGACTCCGGCGAACGGCGTCCTCGCGAAGGCGAACGGCCGCGGTTCCGCGCCGGTACCGGCGATTCCCGCGGTGACGGCGACGCCAGTTCCTGCCGTCATCAACAAGCCGGCAAGTGGGCCGAACCGATCGGGGACGGTGCCGGGCGTTCAAGCGCGTAAACCGCTGTTCGATGCGAGCGAGCCGGTCGCCGACACCGGGACGACCGTCGACGCGCCCGCGTTCGGCTCGGGCTCTTTCGACGATGCGACGACGGCGGACCCGCGTGCCAATGGTGCGCGCGCGAAGGCGGTCCCGCTCGTCGACCCGGAGTCCGACTCCGACGGTGCGCCCGAAGACGATGACTCGATGGACATCGGCGAGGTGTCGCGCGTGGTCAAGCTCGCCGACCTCGCGAAGATGGGCAACAACCGCAGCTCGCGCACGAGCGGTGCGGCAACCGTAGGGCGGACGACCGGCAACATCGCGCCGATCCGTGCAGCGAACCTGCGCACCACCAGCAGCTCGCCGAAGTTCAATCCGTCCGAGCTCGGCATGGGCGCGACCGGACCGGTCCAACGTCTCGAGGAAGCGCCGCTCGAGCCGGCGATCGCGGCGCCCGTTGTCGCGCAAGCGCACCGCCGTGGCTTGATCATGCTGATCAGTGTCGCCGCCGTGTTGCTGATCGGGGTCGCGGTCCTGCTCGTGGTCATGGTCCAGAGCCGCACCGACGACACTGGTGGCGGCCTCGGGCCGTCGCGCACGATCGACACATCGCGGCCCGAAGAGCTCGTGTTGCGCCAGTTGCCGAAGGAAGGCTCGGCCGGCCCGCTCGCGACGCACACGCCGCAGATCCATCACCAGACGCCGATTCCGCACGGCGGCAGCGCCGAGGACACGGGCGAGGGTAAGGGCGAAAAGATCAAGTCCGACGAGATCGAGGACATGGCGCGCAAGCAATCGGCGGGAACGCAGCGCTGCTACATGCGCGCGCAGCGTGGCGCCGAGGGGATCGAGATCGCGGATCTCAAGAAGCTGTCGGTGACGATGACGATCGATAAGACCGGCACGGTCACGGACGTGACGCTCAACGAGCATCAGGCCGACACGCTCGGGCAGTGCCTCGTCGGTCAGATCAAGCGCTGGAAGTTCCGCGAGTCGCCCGGCGGCCTGTACCGGATCGTCCTAGCGTTCGCGAGCTAGTCACCGTCGGACGTTGCCGGCGAATCAGCTCGCGCCATCGGCGCAACCCTTTTTCAGCACAACCGTTCCCGATGAACGCGACCTCCGCATCAGCGCGTGGCGCATTGTGCGAAGTTGACGTCGAGGTCAACGGTGGTGTTCAGGTTCGCGTTCAGGTCGACGTCGATGTCAACGTGTCGACGCAAGCAACTGGATGACGTCGGCCAGGATCGTCGCGGCGGTCGTGACGTCGTCGAGCGTCGTGTCGTGCGCGAACGAGAACCGCACCATGCCGTCGGCCTCGGGCAGGCCGATCGCGGTGAGCGCGGGCGAGGCCTTCGCACGCGCGTCGGCGCACGCGGAGCCGGTCGAGATATAGACGCCGCGCGACGACAGCGTGTTGCGCAGCGCGGACGCCGGCGTCGCGGGCACCGCGAGCGCGAGGATGTGCGGTGCGCGCCGGTGATCGGGTACGAGCTGGCGCACGGTCACGCCGCGTTGCTCCAGCGTCGCGAGCAACGCCGCGGCGAGCTCGAGCCAGCGCGTGCGTTGTTTCGGCAGTGCGGCGACCGCGCGTTCGGCGGCGAGCCCGAGCGCGGCGGCCGAGGGTGCGTCCTGGGTTCCGCCGCGCATGCCGTGCTGCTGGCCGCCGCCGATCCACAACGGCTCGATCCGTGCGGTCTTGCGCAACCACAGGGCACCCACGCCCTTCGGCGCGTGCAGCTTGTGGCCCGCGATCGCGATCGAGTCGGCGCCGCACGTGACATCGAGCGCGAGCTTGCCGAGCGCCTGCGCGGCGTCGACGTGAATGTGGGCGTTCGGCGCGACCGCGCGGATCGCGGCGATGATCGCGGCGACGGGTTGGACGGTGCCGAGCTCGTTCTGGACCGCGAGGAACGCGACCACGCCGGCACCGGCCGCGGCACGGCCGACCTCGTCGGGATCGAGGACACCGTCGCGACCCGGCGCGATCCGGCGGACCTCGCGGCCTTCGCCGGCGAGCGTGTCGGCGAGCGTCGTGATCGCGGGATGTTCGAGCGTCGAGATCACGATCGCGCCTTCATGGGTGCGCGCCGCCCCGAGCACCACGAGTGCGTTCGCCTCGGAGCAGCCGCTGGTCCAGATGATGTCGCCGCTGCCGGCGGCATCGCCGAGCGCCGCGAGCAACCGCGTGCGCGCGGTCTCGAGATGGCCGCGGGCCGCGGCGCCCTGCGGATGCTGCGAGCTGGGGTTGCCCCACGCGGTCCGCATCACCTCGGTGACGAGCGCGAGCACTTCGTCGGAGACACGAGTCGAAGCGGCGTTGTCGAGGTAGATTGCTGGCATCGAGCTAGGGGTCTACGTCCATTTCCCGTGGTGCCGCAAGGTGTGCCCGTACTGCGATTTCGCGGTCGAGGTCGGGCCGCCGGAGCACGCGGCGTATCTGCGCGCGATCCTGAGCGAGCTCGACGCCCGCGCAGCCGGGTTCGCAGGCCACGATCTGGTCTCGATCTACTTCGGTGGTGGCACGCCGTCGCTGTGGGAGCCGGATTGCCTCGCGCAGGTGATCGCCGCAGTCCGCGCGCGATTTCCCGGTAGAGCTGGCGAGATCACGCTCGAAGCGAACCCGACCGACTGCGATGCCGAGCACCTCGTGGCATGGCGTACGGCCGGCGTGAATCGCCTCTCGATCGGCGTCCAGTCACTCGCGCCCGACGAGCTCGTCGTCCTCGGGCGCGATCATCGGTTCGGGGACGGCACGGCTGCGCTCGCCCGCGTGCTCGCGGATGGCGGGTTTGCGGCTTCTTGCGACTTCATCCTCGGCACGCCGACCTCGCGGGCGTACGACACGAGCTGGGTCGACACGATCGCCAGCACCCCAGTCGACCACCTTTCGGTCTACGAGCTCACGATCGAGGAGCGCACCGCGTTCGGCCAGCGCGTGAAGGCCGGTCGACTCGTGCCGCGCGACGACGACACGCTCGCCGACCTCTACATCGCGGCGCACGACGCGCTGACCACGCGCGGGTTCGAGCACTACGAGATCAGCTCGTACGCACGGCCCGGCAAGCGTGCGATCCATAACTCGCTGTACTGGCGCTGCGCACCGTTCCTCGGGCTCGGCGTCGGTGCCGCGTCGCTCGAGCTCCGCGCCGACGGCGGTGCGGTGCGCGCGACGAATCCGCGCCGCGCCGCGGCCTACCTCGCCGCACCTGGTACGCCCGCCGACCTGATGACCTCGACCGCCGCCGAGCTCGCCATCGAGCGCGCGTGGCTTGGCATGAGGACCTGCGACGGGGTAGCCGAGGACGCGCTCCCCGGCGCGGTCGTAACCTGGCTGCTCTCCGAAGGTCTCGCGGACCGCCGCGATGCGAGGATTTGCCCGACCCTGCGCGGGTTCTTGATGGCCGATAGGATCGCAGCGCGGATCGCCGGGGCGTTGTAAGCTCGACGGAACATGGCCGGGGACCTGTCGAGACGCGCGCAGAAGATCCTGCACGCCGTCGTCACCGAGTATCTCTCGGTCGGCGATGCGGTCGGTTCGCGCACGGTCACCCGCCGTCACGATCTCGGCCTGTCGCCCGCGACCGTGCGCAACGTGATGGCGGACCTCGAGGAGCTCGGCCTGCTCGAGCAGCGTCACACGTCGGCCGGCCGGGTGCCGACGACGTCGGGCCTGCGGTTCTTCATCGACTCGCTGCTCAAGGTTCGCGGCCTAACGCCGCGCGAGCGCGAGGAGATCCGGGAGCGCGTGACCGCGCCTTCGCCCGACGAGGTGATGCAGCGCGCGTCGCGCTTGCTCTCCGATCTCACGCATCATGCCGCGGTGATCCTCGCGCCGGATCCCGACGAGGCGCGGCTCGAGCGGATCGAATTCCTGCCGCTTCGCGACGGCAAGTTGATCGCCGTCCTGGTCACCACCGACGGTCGGATCGAGAACCGCCTCGTGGTCCTGGCGGATGTCGAGGCGAGCCAGCTCGAGCGCATCCACAACTATCTCAACCAGCTCCTCGTCGGCATGACGCTCGACGAGGTCCGCGACCGCGTGATCCGCGAGCTCGGCGAGGACAGGAATCGCTACGACGAGGCCGTGACCTCCGCGCTCCGGCTCGGCCACGCGGTGTTCGTGAAAGCGCCCGAGCGCTCCGCCGAGGTGGTCATCGCCGGCCAAGCGAACCTGCTCGACGACGTCCAGCCCGAGCAAATCCGAGATCTGCTCAGAACATTAGAGGATAAAGAGATGCTGATCCGGCTTCTCGATCGCACCCGCACCGCGGACGGCCTTCAGGTCTTCCTCGGCACCGAGACCGCGATGCAGGCGCTGTCGGGTAGCTCGATCGTCGCGGCGTCGTACGGGCCCGAGGAGCAACCGATCGGCGCGCTCGCGGTGATCGGGCCGATGCGGATGAACTACGGCAAGGTGATGTCGGTGGTCGATTTCACGGCCGACACGGTCTCGCAGTTGCTCGCCGACCTGTCTGCCAAGCCCTAGGAAACGCGGCGGTTCGTGGTTATGGTGCGGCTTGTATGAGCGAGTCACCAAAGTCGGAAGCCGATCCGGCAGACCAGGGCGCCGATGCGAGCGGGGTCATTCCGGTCGAAGTCGAACCGCCGGATCCCGCACCGGTTGCCGATCCGATCGCCGAGCTCGAAGCGAAGCTCGCGGTCGCCGAAAAAGAGAAGAAGGATAACTGGGACCGCTATCTCCGCGCGGCCGCGGACCTCGAGAACACGCGCAAGCGCCAGAAGCGCGAAGTCGACGACGCGAAGCTCGAGGCGAAGAACAAGGCGCTCAAGGAAGTGCTGCCCGTCGTCGATAACCTCGAGCGCGCGATCGAGCACGCGGGCGCCGGCGCAGGTGCTGAGCCGAACCCGATCATCGAAGGCGTTCAGCTCGTGCTGCGCCAGCTGATGACCGCGTTCGAGCGCCTCGAGATCACGCCCGTCGAAGCGCAGGGCCAGCCGTTCGATCCGAACCTGCACGAGGCGATCTCGCAGCAGGAGAGCGATCAGCCGCCCGGTTCGGTCGTGACCGTGCTGCAGCGCGGCTACAAGTCGGGAGAGCGGCTGTTGCGGCCTGCGCTCGTCGTCGTCGCGAAGCCAAAGGCCGCGGCCGAGTAATGCCAAGGGTCGTCGGGATCGATCTCGGCACCACGAACTCGTGCGTCTCGGTGATGGACGGCGAGGCCGTCGTGATCGCGAACTCCGAAGGCACGCGGACGACACCGTCCGTGATCGGCTTCGCCGCCTCGGGCGAGCGGCTCGTCGGCCAGGCCGCACGGCGCCAGGCAATGACGAACGCGGAGAATACGATCTACGCGGTCAAGCGGCTGATGGGCCGCAAGTTCGAGGACGCCGAGGTCCAGCGGCACTTGCTGACGTGCCCGTACGAGGTCGTCGCGGCGCCGAACGGCGATGCGTACGTGCGCGTGCGCGGACGCGATTACTCGCCTCCGGAGATCTCGGCGATCGTGCTCCAGAAGATGCGGCAGACCGCCGAGGATTGGCTCGGCGAAGAGGTCACCGAAGCGGTGATCACCGTGCCCGCGTACTTCGACGACGCGCAACGCCAGGCGACGAAGGACGCCGGCAAGATCGCCGGGCTCAACGTCCTCCGCATCGTCAACGAGCCGACCGCCGCGGCGCTCGCATACGGCGTCGAGACCCAGAGCGCGGCGCGCGTCGCGGTCTACGACCTCGGCGGCGGCACGTTCGATATCTCGATCCTCGAGCTCGATAACGGCGTGTTCCGCGTCCGTTCGACGGCCGGCGATACGTTCCTCGGTGGCGAGGACTTCGACAACGCGATCGTCGAAGCGATGCTCGCGGCGTTCGCGACCCAGAACGAAGGCATGGATCTGCGCGGCGATCGCCTCGCGCTGCAGCGCCTCAAGGACGCCGCGGAGCGCGCGAAGATCGAGCTGTCGAGCGCGACCGAGACCGAGGTCAACCTGCCGTTCCTGGCGGCGGGCAACGACGGGCAGCCGCGCCACTTGATGATGACGATGGAGCGCCACCAACTCGAGGCGCTCGTCGAGCCGCTCGTCCAGGCGACGCTCGAGCCGTGCCGGCGCGCGCTCGCGGATGCGGGGATGCGCCCAGGCGAGATCGATGTCGTGATCCTCGTCGGCGGCCAGACCCGGATGCCGCGCGTCCACGAGGTCGTCAAGGAGATGTTCGGCAAGGACGCGTCGCGGCGCGTGAACCCCGACGAGGTCGTCGCGGTCGGCGCGGCGATCCAAGGCGGCGTGCTCACCGGCGACATCCAGGAGGTGCTGCTGCTCGACGTCACGCCGCTGTCGCTCGGCATCGAGACGATGGGCGGCGTGTTCACGCGCCTCATCATGCGCAACACCGCGCTGCCCGCGCGCGCGACCGAGATTTTCTCGACGACGATCGACAACCAGCCGTTCGTCAACGTCCACGTGCTCCAGGGCGAGCGCGACATGGCCGACGACAACAAGTCGCTCGCGCACTTCGAGCTCACCGGAATTCCGCCGGCGCCGCGCGGCGTGCCGAAGATCGAGGTCGCGTTCGACATCGATGCGGACGGCGTGCTGAACGTGTCGGCGCGCGATCACGGCACCGGCCGGATCCACAACGTCACGGTCCAGCCGACGACCGGCCTGACCGACGAGGACATCGATCGGCTCGTGATCGAGTCGAACGAGATGCAGGATCACGACGCCATCCGCCGCTTGCTCGTCGAGGCGCGCAACAAGGCCGAGGGCTTGTTCTACTCGTCCGACAAGGCGATGGCCGAGTTCGGGCCGATGATTCCGCCCGAGGAGCGCGAGTTCCTGACGACCGAGCTCGCGGAGTGTCGTGCCGCGCTCGAGACCGATGACCTCGCGTTGGTCGAGGACGCCGTAGCGCGTCTCGAGGTTGCTGCCCAGCGCATCGGCGAGGCCATTTACGCCGCCGCGGATATCGGTGGCGGGGACGCCGAAGGCGGCGCATAAAGCGTCATGGCGACCAGGCGTAAGCGCGACTACTACGTGGTGCTCGGCATCACCAAGGACGCGACCGAGGCCGAGGTCAAGCGCGCGTTCCGCGAGCTCGCGCGCAAGCATCACCCCGACGTCAGCCCCGAGGACAACGGCGAGCAGTTTCGCGAGATCAACGAGGCGTACGCGGTGCTCGCGGATCGCGAATCTCGCGCGCGATACGATCGCTGGGGCTTCGGCGGTGACGATGCGACGTCCGGCCTGGGCGCGGTCGTCGATGCAGCGCAGGACATGTTCAACGAGATCCTGCGGCGCCGGCGCGGCAAGCAGAAGGGCTCCGACACGCGCTACACGCTCGAGGTCACGTTCGAGGAAGCGGCGTTCGGGACGGAGAAGACGATCACGATTCCCGGTTCCGGCGCGGGTCCGGGGCAGACGCTGAGCTCGAAGCCGCGCGAGATCAAGATCGTCGTGCCGACCGGAACGAAGGATGGCGCGACGAAGGTCGTCAAGGGCGAGGGCGAGCCGGGCAAGATCGGCGCCCAGCCCGGCGATCTTCAAGTCAGCATTCGCGTCGCCGAACATCCGACGTTCCGGCGCGATGGTCTGGATGTTCACAGCGACTACACGATCACATTCGCGCAGGCCGCGCTCGGCGCGGTGCTCGATCTGCCGACGCTGGATGGCGATGTGAAGATGCGGATCCCGGAAGGCACGCAGCCGGGGAGAGCCTTCAGGATCCGCAGCCGCGGCATTCCGCAGGCGTCGGGGAAGAATGCGCCGCGGGGAGATCATCTGGTTCATATCCAGGTCGCGGTGCCGACGGAGTTGACCCAGAAGCAGCGCGAATTGATCGAGGAGCTGGCGAGGGCGAGTGGGGAAGAGACCGCGGTCGCGACGCAGCCGAAGAAGCGGTTGATCGATCGCGTCCGGTCGCTGCTCGACGAATGAGCGAAGCAACCGATCGCGCACGTGCACGTGTCACGTTTACGTGCACGTACACGCTGTGGGTTCTCGCGCTTTCCGCCTGCGGGCCCAAACCCGCGGCCCAGTGGGTCGAGCGCGACGAGCGCCACGAGACCCACGCGAATTCGGCTGCCACGCCGTCCGCGCGGCCTGTCGATCTCTCGAAGCTCTCTCTCTCGACGATCGACGAGCTCGACGAGCCGACTGCACTCGCCGTGATTTCGCAGCTCGGCGATCGCGCGCCCGCCGCTCGTGTCGCGATCCGCGCCGCTCGCCTCGCGCATCACCGCGGCGACGATGCTGCTGCTCGCGCCATCCTCCCTCACGCCGCGACTGCCGCGGACTCCCACGACGTCGTCGCCGAGGTCAGCGCGCTCGCCGCCGAGCTCGTCGACATTCCCGTCAAGCCGGAGGTCGTCGCCGTGTTGCTTCCCCTCTCCGGCCGCTACGCCGGCGTCGGCAGCGAGCTGCGCACCGCGATCGAGCTCGCGCCCGCGCAGGGAACGAAGTGGCTGTTCCTCGATACCAAAGGCGACGCCGACACCGCGGTTGCCGCCGTCGCTACCGCCGTCAAGCAGGGTGCTGTCGCGATCCTCGGTCCCGTCGGCGCGCACGAGGTCAGCGCCGCCGCGCGCGCCGCTGCGATCCGCACCATTCCGATCGCGTTACTCGGCCCCGAAGATGGTGCCGATCCGGCCGCCGGCGTATTCCGGCTCGTCGGCTCGCCCGGCGACGAAGGTCGAGCGGTCGCGCAGCTCGCGAAGTCCGAGGCCTTCCCGACCGTCGCCGTGTTCGCGCCGCGCGACGACCTCGGGGCCGAAGCGACAGATGCGTTCGTCGCCGAAGCGAAGCGCCTCGGCCTGCAGGTGACGGCGCAGGGCACGTACGATCCGACCGGCGGCGACGTCGAGCCCGACGTGAAGCGGTTCCTCGATCTCGTGCCCGCGAAGAACCCGCGACTCGCCGAGCACCTCGCGCACGCGAAGACGCCGAAGCTCGGCTGGGAGACGTTCTCGCCGGACATCCCGTACTCGCTGCTCTACATCCCCGACCGTTACGATCGCGCGGCGATCGTCGCGGCGTTCCTGCCTTACTACAACGTCGAGCTGCGCACGACCGAGTTCCCGGATCCGAACATGCTGCGCAGGAAGCACCACGGTCAGATGCCGCAGGTCGTTCAGCTCGTCGGCGGCGCCGGCTGGCATCACCCGTCGCTACCGTTGCGCGGCGGCACCGCGGTGCAAGGCGCATTGCTCGTCGACAGTTTCGCCGGCGAGCTCGGCGGCGACGTGGCAGCGCAGTTCGTGACGGACTTCCAGACCCGCACGAATCGCGCGCCGTCGGCCGCTGCCGCCGAAGCGTTCGATGCGGCGACGCTCGTCGCCCAGGCCCGTGCCGCCGCTTCGGGAGATCGCGCGAGGTTTCGCGCCATGCTCGCGCGCGGCAAGCTCGATGACGGCGCCTGTGGTGCCGCACGGATGGACGTCGACGGCGAGCTGTATCGGACTTACACGACGCTCGAGGTCCAGGCCGACGAGCTGATCGTGGCTCCCTGACCGAACCTGCCCTAGACTATGCGCGTGCACCTTACCGGCCGCGACGTCGCGATCCACGTCGGGCTGTTCCTCGCGTGCTGTGTGACCACGACGCTGCAAGGTGGCGTCGCGTTCGGCGCCACGCTGATGGCGATCCTGACCTGCCACGAATTCGGTCACTACATCGTCGCGCGCCGCCACAAGGTCGACGTGTCGCTGCCGTACTTCATCCCGCTGCCCCCGATGATCTCGCTCGGCACGCTCGGCGCCGTGATCCGGATGCAGAAGCCGATCGAAGATCGCCGAGCGCTGTTCGACGTCGGCGCGGCGGGCCCGATCGCCGGGCTCGTCGTCGCGATTCCTTTACTCGTCATCGGCCTGTCGATCTCCGACGTCGGCCCGGTCACGCCGGACGGCACGCTCGAGGGCAACTCGCTGCTCTACATGCTGCTCAAGTACCTCGTGTTCGGCATGCGCCTGCCGAACGGCTTCATCGACGTCAACCTCCACCCGATGGCGCTCGCCGCCTGGGTCGGCCTCCTCGTCACGATGATCAACCTGATGCCGATCGGCCAGCTCGACGGTGGCCACGTCGCGCGCGCCGCGTTCGGCCAGACCCACGAGAAGTGGTCGCAGCGGCTGCACGTCGCGCTGCCGATCGTCGGCGCCGTCGTCGCGATCGTGATGTTCATCGCCGCGCGCGCGCACGGTTACAGCGTGATCGCCGCGCTGTCGTACGCGAAGTTCGGCGCCATCCCATGGCTGGTCTGGACGCTGATGCTCGCGGTGATCCGCGGGCGCTCCGGCGAGTACCACCCTGCCGTCGGTGATGTCCCCCTCGACCCGATGCGCAGGAGGCTCGCGATCGGCGTGCTGATCGTGTTCCTGCTGATCGCGACGCCGGTGCCGTTTCGGCCGGTGCTATAACCACGGTGATGGACGCCCCCGACGCGGTCGTCACGGCCTGGGATCAAGCCGTCGCCCACTGGGACGACCCGGCGCGCCACGACGCGCTGCTCGCGCAGGTCGCGACGTTCAGCTGCTTCGCGTGGGCCGCGGCGCGCTATCGCGAACGCGCCGGCGATCCGGTCGCCGACGCGGCGCTCGCCCGCCTGCGCAAGGCCGCGACCGCGACGATGCTCGCGACCGCGACGGTCCGCCCCGACGACGAGAAGGTTCCCTACCGCAACGCGATCCTGATCCTGATCGCGCTCGTGATCCTGGTCCTCGTCGGCATGATGTACGCGAAGGCGAAGGAACACGCCGCGCCGACCCGGACAGAACAAGCTCCGTAGCCGCGAGCTTGCCCACCTATCTGGGCTAGAGTTTCGGCGTGGCTCAAGTCGACTTCGCGGAGCGTCAGTTGACGCTCAAGCTCGTCTACTTCGGACCGCCGCTGTCGGGCAAGACGTCGAACCTGCGCGCGCTCCACACGAAGGTCGACAAGCTCAACCGCGGCCGGTTGATGACGCTCGACACGCGCGACGATCGCACGCTGTTCTTCGACCTGTTGCCGATCTTCTTCCGCAGCTCGAGCTTCTCGTTCCGGATCAAGGTCTACACGGTGCCCGGTCAGCCGGTGCACGAGGCGACGCGCAAGATCGTGCTCGCCGGTGCGGACGGCGTCGTGTTCGTGGCTGATTCCAGCCCCGCGGCGATCGAGCCGAACCGCGAGGCCTGGGCGTCGCTCCACGCGTCGCTGCACGCGCACCACCTCGAGGCGATTCCGGTCGTGGTCCAGTACAACAAGCGGGACCTTCCGGATGCGGTGCCGCTCGCGGACCTCGACCGGTTCGGAGATCTCCAGCGGCCGATCATCGAAGGCCGGGCCAAAGCCGGGATCGGAGTCGTTCCTACGTTCCTGTCCCTGGTCGTAGCTACCTGGGATTACTTAGATAAGGACTTACAGCTTGGATCGAAACTGGGCATCGATTCCGAGGCGTTTCGCGGTTCTCTCGCCGAGCACGTCGGCGTCGCCGATGCGCTAGAATAAGCGGCGTGAGCGGAATGCTCGATGTTCCGATCGAGCTGGCTCGCCTGATCCCCCCCGCGGAGCTCGACGAGTTGGTCGATGCGATCTGCCGCGCTCTCGGCGGCGAGATCGCGATCTACGACCGCGCAGGCCGCTTCCTGGCAGGTACCGATTTGCCCGATCCCCGCCAGCCGCTGGACCACGAAGGGGAGCGGATCGGCGCGTTGGCGGCGACCGGCCCGAATGCCGCGGCGGCACTGGATCTGGTGACGACCCAGCTCAGCTTGCTGGTCCATCACGCGAATTCGCGCGAGCTCGCGGCGGCGACGCACGAAGAAGCGATGCGGATGACGTTCGCGGAGCTGACCGAGCACAACCAGCGCCTGCAGCGCGCGCTCGCGCGGCTCGAAGAGCTCGATCGGTTGAAGTCGAACTTCCTCGCGACGATGTCGCACGAGCTGCGCACGCCGCTGACGTCGGTGATCGGCTACGCCGAGATGATGGCGGAAGGCCTGGCGGGCCCGATCACCGGCGAGCAGCACGACTACCTCGTGACGATCTTGTCGAAGGCGGATCAGCTGCTCGGGATGATCACGGCAGTGCTCGATGTCGCGTCGCTCGATTCGGCGCCGCTCGCGCTCGAGCGCAGTGCACTGTCGCTCGCCGAGGTCGTCGCGGCCGAGGTCGCCACGTACGTGCCGCAGGCCGCGAAGCGCGGGATCTCGATCCAGGTCGATTACAACGGCGAGTGCACGGTGCTCGCCGACAAGAAGAAGATGCGGCAGATCGTGTCGAGCCTGGTCTCGAACGCGGTCAAGTTCACTTCGGATCACGGTGCGGTCTCGGTCGCGGTCCAGCCCGGTCCGCTGTCACCGCACGAAGAAGCGAGCGGCTCGGCGATCCAGCTCGTCGTCACCGATTCCGGCATCGGCATCTCGCGCGACCAGGTCGCGAAGATCTTCGAGCCGTTCTTCCAGG
>JBDUAS010000324.1:0-7412 GCA_040004535.1 Deltaproteobacteria bacterium | reverse complement strand
GCGAGGAACGTCAGCGGAATCTCGCCGCCGCGCACGTTCGCCATCGATGCGAGCAAGATCATCATGAATGCGACGCCACTCGCGCCGAGCACGATGTGGCCGCCGATCAGAATGTTCGCGAGCCCGGTGACGAGCGCCGTGACGAGGATCATCACGAGCAGGCCGAGCGAGCCGTGGCGCTCTTCGAGGATCGGACCGATCAAGAGGATCAGCATGAAGTTCGCCATCAGGTGCTGCCAGCTCGCGTGGCCGAGGATGTGTGTGAACAGGCCGACGTAGCTCTGCGGAGGGCCGAGCCGCGGATAGGCGACGAACCAGCGCTGGGCGGGCTCGCCGACGATCTGGCAGAACACGAACGCGGCCACCGCGGCGAGCGCGAAGGTCAGGATGACCGGAGCGTTGTACGTGATGCGAAGCTTCACGCCCTAAACCTAGCACTCGCCTAGCCGCGGTGCGCTTTCCCGTTTATTCCCCGCCGTACATCGGCATTTGCAAAACGCCACAGTTGCCCGCGGCGCAATCGCACGCCCCGGTGCAGGTTTGCATCGCCTCGCCGTAGCTCCAGAACAGCTTCATCATTTCTTGCAACCCGGCGCGCCGGCGCGGGTTCTCGTGGGCGTTGTTGTCGAAGCTGATCACTGCGTTGTCGGGCGGCGGCTCGGGGTCGGGATGCTCGTCGACGATCACGTAGGCGCGCGTCAGATCGGGGGTCTTGCCGTCGAAGCCGTACGGCGTGACGACCGATGACGGTTGGAGCAGCGTCAGGCCGAGCGAGCGCGCCTGGTAAAAGCCGGCGAGGTTCGGGACCTGCGCGTCGTGGAGCGACGTCATCATCAGCAGCGACTTGTCGGGCGTGCCGGGGATCGCGAGTCCCGCGACCGACGCGCCGTCGGCCGGCTCCATCTCGATCTCCAGCACCTGCTCCATGATGTCCGCATCGAGCAGCGTGTCGTACGAGCCCTTGAGCGGCACGCCGTAGACCGACCACTTGTCGGAGCGCTCGAACAGCAGCGACCAGTTCGCCGCGCCGACGTGCAACACGCCGTGCTGGATCGCCGGGTCATACGCCATGAATACCGAGCCGAGGATGTGGCCCATCGAGATCCCGAGGAAGAACGTGTGCGGCACGTCGACCAGCGAGCCGCCGGTATCGATCAGCACTTCGTCCGCTAGCTTGCCCCGCACGAGCTGCTCGAGCGTGATGTTGTTGATGATGCCCTGGAAGATCCGCTCGCCGAAGCCCCAGCCTTGGTTCAGATCGTTGAGCGCGATCAGCGCGTTCGGGATGTCGTCTTGCGACATGCCGGTCCACAGCGTCGCGGCGACGATCAAGCAGCCGTCGCTCGACATGATGTCGCGCAGGTACTCCGCGTCGCGCGCCTCCTGCAGGCTGCCGAAGAAGCCGTGGCCATAGATCAGCACGCCCGACTTGCCGTTCGCGCTCGTCGCGCAAGGCGGCACCTCGATGAACGCGTGCGCGGTCATCATGCCGGTCGCGATCACGCTGCCGGTCGGATCGCGATAGAAGCCGGCGAGCGCGGGTCCGGTGACTGCCGGCGCCTGGAAGTCGAGCTCGATCCGGCGCGCGATCCGCGGGTCGCCGTTCACGGTGCCCGTATCCGACGTGATCGTGTACGTGATGTTCGAGCCGCCCTGCCCCATCGCGGCGAGCGCGACATCGCGCGCGGCGAGCGCATCGTGGATCGTCGCGGCGTCGTCGTTGACCGTGAAGTCCCACGCGACGAGCAAGTCCTTTTCGGCGAGCCCGGTCGCTTCGAGCGCCGCGATCGCATCGCGCAGCCGCGGGCGATCTCGATCGAGGAGCACGTGGCCGAAGTCGCGATTGTCGAGGACGGACTGGAACGCAGGCGTGCGCGCGAGGTCCTTACCGCCGTTCGCTTTGACCGCCTTCGTGATCGCGACCGCGTAGCGATGGCCGCCCGTGAGGCGTTGCGCCGGCCGCAAGTACACCGCTTGGTTCGACAGGTGATCCTGTTCGTTGACATCGACCTCTGCGAAGTGCGCGACGAGCTGGTTCGCGGTGACGTCGAGGATCAGCGTCGAGCTCGCGAGCGTGATGCTCGTCGCCATGTCGTCCTGGCCGGTCAGCGTCGCTGGATCGACACCCCCGGGCGCGGCCCACAGGATCGTCGTCACCGGCGACCAGCCGTGACGGCGCGCGAGCGGCGTCGGATCGAACGGCGCGCCGGTCGTGGCGTTCTTCGGGAACGCACCTACCGGAACGCTCAGGACATAACCGGTTGGCGAGGTCGGATCGGCAGTCTCGTAGAGCGACGACGGGAACGGCAAGATTTCGTCGTTCGTGCCGAGCGGGTTGTGCTCGGGCGTCGCGACCGGGAAGTCGCTCGTCGCGTCATCGCCACACGCCGCTACCAGCAGGCACACCCAAAACAGCCGCATCGCTCGATGTTAGACCGATTCCCATCTTGCCGTCGTGACGTTCCAAGGCCAGCCTTCGGGAATGGCAACCGTTGAGATCACCGCGGAGAACTTCAAAGACACGATCGAGAAGCCGGGCATCGTGCTCCTCGATTTCTGGGCCGAGTGGTGTGGGCCCTGCAAGCAGTTCGGCCCGGTGTTCGAGAAGGCGTCGGACGCGCATGCCGACGTGACGTTCGGCAAGATCGACACGGAAGCGCAGCAGGAGCTCGCCGGCGCCGCCGGGATCCAGGCGATTCCAACGTTGATGATGTTCCGCGATGGCGTGCTGTTGTTCCGCGAATCGGGCGCCCTGCCGCCGGCCGCGCTCGAGGAGCTCGTCAGCCAGGCGAAGAAGCTCGACATGGACAAGGTCAAGCAGGAGATCGCCGCGCACGAGGCGTCGCATCAGCACGGCCCGGGCTGCAATCATGATCACGGCCATGATCACGGCCATGACCATTCGCACGATCACGCGCACGACCATGGCGATGGCCACGGTCACGAACACTGAGCGCTAGCGTGTTACCGTCGCAGCAGTGAAAGCTGCGACCGTTGGCCTGCTGCTTTCACTCTGCGCGGCGAGCGCACGCGCCGAAAATCCGCGCGACGTGTTCGGCTTGCCGACGAAGCCGGCCGAGAAGCCGCTCGACTGCACCGACGGTACCGACTTCGGCTGCGCACGCGCGACCGATCCGATGGCGGATCAGGTCCCGTTCGCGCTGTCGACCTGGTTGCCCGCCGCGTACTTGCTGTCGCTGCCGGTCGCCGACTCGACGCACGATCAAGTCGCTGGATACGCGCTCGGCGCGAGCCGCGACGAAGCAGGCCCCGCATTCGCCGGCGCAACCGGACTCGAGAATCGCTGGACGATCGAAGGCGCCCCCGCCGACAGTGTGCGCACCGGCGCCGCCGACACCAGAGTTCCGCTCAGCTTTCTCGACGGCATCTTCGTCACCGCCGGCGGCTTCGCGGCGCGCGACCGGACCTCGACCGGCGGTACGATCGACGCGCGACTCAAGCGCGGCACCGTGACCCACGAGCTCGACGCATACGTGTGGACCGGCTGGACGACCGACGCGCGCCATGTCGATCAACTGCCGAACACTTACCAGGTCCGGACCGGCACGCTCGACACCAAAGCCGACGTCACCGCATCGATCGTCGCGACCGGTCCGCTCGGCACGCACCTCGGCGGCACCACGTGGTACGCGGCCGGCATCGCGCCGTCGCTGACGAGCTCGCGGTTCGACTTCACCGCGTCGCGCCTGACCGACGCGGATCAAGACGGCGCCATCGACGGCCTGCCCGGCGTCGTCAACCTCCAGACGATCGAGACCAACCGCGTCTCGCCCGTGAACTACTCGGTGCCGATGATGGCGCGCGTCGGCCTCGATCGCGGCCCGCACCACATCGACCTCACGCTCGTCGGCAGCGTCGCGGACGCCACGCGCTACACGTTTAACTCGACGCTACAGGCCGGCGGCGTCGACGCGACGAACCTCGTCGGAGATGGCATCGCGACCTACCGTGGCGAGTGGGCCGACACCCGCGCGCGCGTCCAGGTCGCGTGGCATCACAGCACGCACACCGAGTCCGCACGCGATCCGAACGCCGCCGGCATCCCGCAAACGCTCACCGCGTTCATCCCCACCGGGCTCGCCGATGATCCGGTGCTGTCGCTCGAATGCGACGACACCGCGACGAACGATCCGTATCCGAAGATCACGAACTGCCCGGTGCCGATCGGCTGGTTCCAGAGCGGCGGCGCCGGCCTGTTGCAGAACACTTCGACCGATCGCCCGTCGATCACCGCCGACCTCGTGCATCGCATCGGCAACCACGCACTGCGGATCGGTGGCACCGGCGAGGACGCGCGCTGGGTCAGCGACTCGCGATTCACCGGTGGCGAGCAGACCCGGTCGTTGTTCGTCGGCGAACAAAGCGTGCGCCACTTCCTCGCGCCCGATCAGCCGTGCTCGTCAGATCCCGACGTCGCGTGCAGCTATATCGACGTCTCCGCGCTGACGTATCGCACGCGCTACACCGCTGGATACATCGAGGACACGTGGGCCGCCGCGCCAGACATCATGGTCGACGGCGGGCTGCGCTGGGAGCTGATGTGGGTCGGCCCGGTGCTCCACTTCTCGAATCAACTGGCACCTCGGCTCGGCGCGAGCTGGGATCCGTTCGGCAAGGGCCGCTCGCGCGCGTGGGTGAGCATGGGCCGGAGCTACGCGCTGATGGCCGCGGGCGTCGGCTCGACGATCCTCCTGCACGACCGCACCGCCGACGATCTAACGTTCCAGGGCGCGACGACGCGCTCGGTCAACACCGGCGCCGCGCTCAGCGTCGCCGATGGCGTCCAGCCGATCACGCAGGACGAGCTGACCGCCGGGTTCGAGGTCGCCGCGCTGCGCCAATTGCGTGCGCGGATCTGGGTGCAGGGTCGCTGGCTCGAGCGCGGCCTCGAATCGACGCCGACCGGCTTCGATAACCCGGGACGCGACGCGTCGAGCCTACCGGCACTGCGCGATACCGAGCTGGTCGCCGCCGAGCTCGAGGGCAACCTGACGGCGAAGACCGTGCTTCGCATCGGCTACATGTGGGGTCACACGACCGGCTCGTGGGCCGGCGCGTACGATCCTCACAACGGCGCGGCGCTCTATAACACTCCCGACTTCGACGTCACGTCGGTCAACCAAAACGGGCTGTTGCCGACGGACCTCGGCCAGCGGCTGTACTTCGAGGCGCTGCGCCGCGGCCACCTCGGCGATGTCGACCTCTACGTCGCAACGCGGTTCACCGCGAACTCGGGCCGACCGCGCGATGCGCTCGGCGACTCGACCGACGGACTTGTATATCTGATCGACCGCGGCGAGTACGGGCGCGGCCCGCTCCAGACCCAGGCGAACGTGCGGTTGGCGGCGCGCTATCGCAAATTCGACGTCACGCTCGACCTGTTCAACCTGTTCGACCACCGCGACGAGACGAACACCGACCCGGTGTACTCCGGCGGCGTGATCCATCCGATCGAGGGCGGTCGGCCCGAGGATCTCGTGTTTTTGCGTTCGGAAGACCCCGACACCCAGACCAGCTCCGCGGCGCAACGGCATCCCGGGTTCCAGACCGGGACCGCGTTTCAGGCGCCCTTCGCGGCGGTCCTCGGCATCCACCGATCCTTTTAGATCCCAGGCAACTCCGGAGGATCTCCGGACCGCGGGTGATATGATTTTTTGGCTGGTGTTGCCATTGGGTGGCGACGCCGCGCCGAGGACAAATGGCCGATCTGTCTCAGTTCGCCGAAGCCACTGCTGCCGTCAAGCACTCGCCGCATGCGGTGAGCGCGTGGGAAGAAGCCGAAGGGCTCGCCGCGGAGCTCGATAAGCCCGACGACATCGTCGGGCTGTTCAACGAGACGCTCGCGGACTCGCTCGAACCGCAAGTCGCAGAGATGATCGGCGAACGCGCCGGCGCATTTTGCGACGAATGGTTCGGCGACGAACCGAAAGTCTTGGAGAAGATCCTGTCGCGCGTGCTCGTGCTCGCGCCGTCGTCGGAGAGTGCGCTCCAGCGCCTGTCCGTGATCTACACGGTCGCCGAGCGCTGGGCCGATGTGCTCGCGCTCTACGACCGCGCGATCGAAGCGGCGAAGGACAAGTCCGCGCGCGTGCGGCTCTTGCGCGAAGCGTCACAGCTCGCGAAGGACGTCGCGAATCAGCCCGAGAAGGCGATCGCGTACTACCAGAAGCTGCTCCCGCTCGTCCCCGATGATAACCGGGTCAGCCAGAGCCTGGAACGCTTACTCGAGCGCCACGAGCGCTGGCCTGACTTGATCCTGCTATGGGAAGGCCGGCTCGAAGCTCAGTCGAAGAAAGATCGCGAGAAGAGCCGCGCTCGGATCACCGCGGTGTGGCTCGACAACCTCGCCGATCCGCAGGCCGCGCTCGCTGCGGTCAAGCCCCTGCTCAACGAGGCCGAGGACGACAAGGAACCGACCGCGTTGCTCGAGCGCATCATCGAAGCGCCGAAGGCGACCAAGGGCGTGCGCGACGCCGCGTTGGATCTGCTGCGCTCGCACTACGACGGCCAGCAGCGCCCGCGCGAGGTGATCCGCATCCTCGAGAAGATCATCGAGATCGATCCGGCCCACTCGCGCGACCTGCGCGAAGAAGCCGGCCAGCGCCTGGCCGAGCTCGACGACGTGCCGGCCGCGATGGATCACTACGCGGCGCTGCTCGCGATCGCGCCCGAGTCGCAGGTCACCGAAGAGAAGCTGCGCACGTTGGCCGAGCGTGGCGGCGCGCACGACCGCTACGGCGCGGGCCTCGCGAACGCGGCGCGCACGGCGCCGAACATCGATCCGACCCGCAAGGTCGAGTTGCTCGCCGAATCGGCGCGCACGCGGCTCGAGCGGATGTCCGATACCGACGGTGCGATCGAGCTCCTCGTCGAAGCATCCGCCGTGAGCGGCGCCGCCGAGACCGAACAGCTCTCCGTGGCGCGCCGGTTGGCGGCGTTGTACGCGCAGACCAATCGGCAGAAAGAGCGGTTAGGAGTCCTCGAGCGCCAAGCGCACCTCGAAGCGAGTGACGTCGCGCGCGCATCGATCTTGAGCGAGGCCGCGAAGCTCGCCGAGTCGCTCGGCGATACCGATCGCGCGCTGTCGCTGTGGGAGCGTCGCGTCGATTCGGATCCTTCGGATCTGTCGGCGCTCGATGCGCGGATCGGGATCCTCGATAACCAGCAGCGCTGGGACGACCTCGTCGTCGCACTCGAGAGCCGCGCTGCGAAGGTCAGCTCGCCGAACCAGCGCCGCGCGGATCTCGTGCGGGTCGCCCTCGTGCACCAGCAGCAACGGCACGATCTCGACAAGGCGATCGATGCGTGGAAGCGCGTCGTCGCCGATCACAAGGACGATGAAGAGGGCATCTCGGCGCTCGCCGATCTGCTCGCCGAGACCGGCCGCTGGA
>JBDUAS010000572.1:0-2229 GCA_040004535.1 Deltaproteobacteria bacterium | reverse complement strand
ATCTCGCGCGGTGACTACGTCGCGTTGCTCGCGTTCATCGCGCGTGACGACGCCCACGACGCGGAGCTGCAGCGCATCCGGTGCGCGATCCGCGATGCCAGGCAAGTCGCCACCTGCGTCGGCTTCGGTCCACGCTTTCTGCACTCGACCGGCCAGGTCTACAAAGGCGGACCGAACACCGGCGTGTTCTTGCAGCTCACCTGCGATCACCCGCACGAGCTCCCCGTGCCCGGTCACCGCTTCGGGTTCGGCGTCGTCGAAGCCGCCCAGGCGCGCGGCGATCTGGCCGTCCTCGCCGAGCGCGGTCGGCGCGTGTTGCGAGTTCACCTCGGCCGTGACGTCGGCGCGGGGCTCGCAGCGCTCCGGATCGCGATCGAACGCGTGCTGCGGCCGTCAACCAAGGAGATGCCATGAGGCTAGGAATGATCGGTCTGGGACGAATCGAACTTGGTCCAGCGGCTGATGCGCGGGTGCATTGCGTTCGCTTGCGAGTCATTCCACGTCCCGCGGTTCGAGATATGCACCGCTGGTGCGCACAGCCACGAATGCGCAGCGGAGCCGAGGTCACTCGTCGGCGTCTGTGCACGCATCGCACCCATCAACCATGAGGAAGCCATAATGCCTGCCAAGAAAGCACCGAAGAAATCACCCGGGAAGTCGCCATCGTTCGAGACGATTTCCGCGGGCACCGACGTATCCTGGCACTATCGCAGCGCTATTGGTCACGGCACCGTTACCGGCGTCCACAAGCTCGGCACGACCGGCGCCAACACGATGTATTCGATCAATGAACACGATCACCATCCTGGTGAACCGGATGTCGTGTTCCATTCTGGCAAAGCACTGACCCGCACGCCGAAGAAGTGACAGGTACCAACAATCTCCGGCGCCACGCACTCGGCATCGAGCAGCGCCCGAGACCTAGCTAGTTCCCGTCCCAGATCGCGTAAGGGCGCGACCCGAAAAGGGAAATCCTCGACGAGGATTCCGGAAATAAAGCATCGGGTCCCCCGGGTCCTGAAGGTGCTTGACGTCCGCAACACCCGAGGTCCCCGATGCGCCGCAGTGTACGCGATCAGCTTCCGCTTGCTCCAGCGCCCTACGGTCACGAGCACGTCCGCGAGCTCCAGGCAGTCCGCGCGATCCTCGATGCCCATCCGGAGTTCGCTCGGTGGGTCCAGGCGGATCTGGTCGCGGGCGGGATCGATCCCGATCACGGACGTAACGGGATGAGCGGCGAGCAGGTGCTCCGGGCGCTCGTGATCAAGCAGGCGAACGGGTTCAGCTATGAGGGGCTCGCGTTCCACCTTGTCGACTCGCAGAGCTACCGCGCGTTCTGCCTGCTCGGCTTCTCAGACAAGACGCCGAGCAAGTCCACGCTCCAGCGCAATCTCAAGCTCGTGCGCGCCGAGACTCTCGAGCGCGTCAATCGGGCGCTGGTTCGCGACGCACAGCAGCAGGAAATCGAAGACGGGCAACGGCTGCGGAGCGATGCAACGGTCATCGAAGCCGCGATCCACGAGCCCACCGATTCGACCCTGCTGGTCGATTGCGTCCGCGTGCTGACGCGACTGCTTCGCGGGGCCGGCGAGTACGTCGAGCTTCGCTTCACCAACCACAACAAGCGAGCCAAGCGCCGCGCGATGGCGATCCAGCATGCCGCCAAGGTCGAACAGCGACTGCCGCTGTACCGCGATCTCGTCACGGTTGCGGAGAACACGGTCACGGCGGCGCGGAGCTCCGTCGAGAAACTCGAGTTGGAGTTCCCGGCCGAGGCGTTTGAGCAGCCCGAACTCGGCGATCTGCGCACCTCGCTCAACCACTACATCAAGCTCGCCGAGCAGGTCCTCGACCAGACGCGGCGCCGGGTATTCAATGAAGAGACCGTCCCTGCATCGGAGAAGGTGGTCTCGATCTTCGAGCCGCACACCGACATCATCCGGAAGGACCGCCGCGACACACTGTACGGCCACAAGGTCTTTCTCACGTCGGGGGCGTCCGGCCTGATCGTCGACTGCGTGGTAGAGCGCGGCAATCCGGCCGACTCCACGAAGGCAGTGAAGCTCGCGGCGCGTGCGATCAAGGTGCTCGGCATCACCCCCGAGCAGATCGTATTCGACGGCGGCTTCAGCTCGCGCGACAACCTGGACGAGATCAAGGACCTCGGCATTCGAGACGTCGCGTTCAGCAAGGCACCTGGCCTGGCCATCAAGGAGATGGTCAAGCGCA
>JBDUAS010000091.1:0-24563 GCA_040004535.1 Deltaproteobacteria bacterium | reverse complement strand
CGATCGATCCGATCCGCGAGGCGCTCGTGATGTCGCTCGAGACCACGATGGGTCCGGACGGCAACACGTTCGACGAGACGCCCGAGCAATGTCACCAGCTACGGCTGCGCGGTCCGGTGATCGACAACCTCGATGTCGCGAAGATCCGTGCGGTGCACGAGGGCGTGTTCGATCCGGTGACGCTATCGCTGGTCTGCACGATCGAGGACGGCTGGCTCGCTCGCGGCATCGCGCGACTGCACCGCGCGGCGGTCGCGGCGATCGACGATGGGCACAACGTCCTGATCCTGAGCGATCGCGGGATCGACGAGCGCCAGGTCGCGATTCCGGCGCTGCTCGCGCTGTCCGCGTTGCAGCAGTACCTCGTGCGCGAGGGCATTCGCATGCAGGTCGGCATCGTCGTCGAGACCGCGGAAGCGCGCGAGTGTCACGACATCGCGCTGCTGATCGGGTTCGGCGCGGCGTGCGTGAACCCGTGGCTCGCGCTCGATAGCGTGAAGGCGCGCGGCCTGGATCCGGCGAAGCTGATCCACGCGCTCGAAGAAGGTCTGATGAAGGTGATGTCCAAGATGGGCATCTCGACGGTCCAGAGCTATCGCGGCGCGCAGATCTTCGAGGCGGTCGGGCTCGATCGCGATCTCGTCGACGAGCACTTCACCGGCGTGCCGTCGCGGATCGGTGGCGTCGGCTTGACCGAGCTCGGTGCCGAGGCGGTCGTCCGGCACGCGCGCGGGTTCGCGGGGTACGACCCGCTGTTGCCGGTCGCGGGCCAGTATCGGTGGCGGCGCACCGGCGAGCTTCACAAGTGGAACCCGGCGACGATCGCGACGCTGCAAGACGCCGTGCGCCGCGAGGATCGCGAGCGGTTCGCGGAGTTCGAGCGGTTGTGCGACGACGAAGAGCGCGCGCTCGTCACGCTGCGCGGCCTGCTCGATATCCAATACGCGGAGGACCCGGTTCCGCTCGACGAGGTCGAGAGCGTCGCTAGCATCGTCAAGCGGTTCGTCACCGGCGCGATGTCGTTCGGCTCGATCAGCGCGGAGGCGCACGAGACGCTCGCGATCGCGATGAACCGGCTCGGCGCGAAGTCGAACAGCGGTGAAGGTGGCGAGGAGCCGCATCGGTTCGAGCTCGACGACAACGGTGATGCACGGCGCTCCGCGATCAAGCAGATCGCGTCCGGCCGGTTCGGCGTGACGACCCATTACCTGGTCAACGCCGACGACCTGCAGATCAAGGTCGCGCAGGGCGCGAAGCCGGGCGAGGGCGGCCAGCTGCCCGGCGCGAAGGTCGACGATCGAATCGCGAAGGTCCGGTGCTCGACGCCGGGCGTGACGCTGATCTCGCCGCCGCCGCATCACGACATCTACTCGATCGAGGATCTCGCGCAATTGATCTACGACCTCACCGCGGTCAACCCGACCGCGCGCGTGTCGGTCAAGCTCGTCAGCGAGGTCGGCGTCGGGCTCGTCGCCGCCGGCGTCGCGAAGGCGCGTGCAGCGTGCGTCGTGATCGCGGGCTACGAAGGCGGCACCGGGGCATCGCCGCTGAGCTCGTTGAAGCATGCGGGCCTGCCGTGGGAGCTCGGCCTCGCCGAGACCCAGCAGGTCCTCGTCGAGAATCGCCTGCGCGATCGCGTGCGCGTCCAGGTCGACGGCGGGCTGCGGACATCGCGTGACGTGATCGTCGCGGCACTGCTCGGCGGTGAAGAGTTCGGGATGGCGACCGCGTCGTTGATCGCGACCGGGTGCGTGATGCTGCGCAAGTGCCACCTCAACACGTGCTCGGTCGGCATCGCGACGCAGGATCCGAAGCTGCGCGAGCGCTACGCGGGTACGCCCGAGCAAGTCGTCGCGTACTTCACGTACGTCGCCGAAGGCGTGCGCCGCCATCTCGCGCGGCTCGGAGCGCGTTCGCTCGACGAGATCGTCGGCCGGGTCGAGAAGCTGCGCGCGAAGAAGCGGGGCGTGCAGTGGCACGCGAAGGCCGCGAGCCTCGATCTGTCGATGATCCTGCAAGGGCCGGTCGCCCAGGGCGACGTGCCGCGCCGGTTCGCGCGAGCGCAGCCGTGGGACCTCGGCGATCACGTCGATCACGCGGTGCTCGCGAAGCTCGACAAGCTGCCGGTCGAGCTCGATCTGCCGATCGACAACAGCAAGCGCGCCGCGGGCACGTTGCTGTCGGGCGAGATCGCGAAGCGTCACGGGGCGCGCGGCCTTCCCGACAACTCGATCACGGTGCGGTTCACCGGCTCCGCGGGCCAGAGCTTCGGCGCGTTCCTCGCGCCCGGCATCACGCTCGCGCTCGCCGGCGAAGCGAACGACTACATCGGTAAAGGCATGTCAGGCGGTCGGATCATCGTGCGGCCGCCGGCAGGCGCGCGGTTCGTCGCCGAGGACAACGTGATCATCGGCAACGTCGCGCTCTACGGCGCGACGGGCGGCGATCTGTTCGCGAACGGGCTCGGCGGCGAACGGTTCGCGGTCCGCAACTCGGGCGCGCGGGCCGTCGTCGAGGGCGTCGGCGATCACGGCTGCGAGTACATGACCGGCGGCGTCGTCGTCGTGCTCGGTGCAGTGGGCCGCAACTTCGCGGCGGGCATGAGCGGCGGGCTCGGGTTCGTGTGGGATCCGACCCAGACGTTCCGCTCGCGCTGCAACCTCGACATGGTCGAGCTCGAAACACTCGCCGACGAGGACGAGTGGCTGGTGCGCGGGCTCGTCGAGGATCACGTACGGTTCACCGCGAGCGCGCGGGCGACGAAGCTGCTCGCGAACTGGGACCACGTGGTGCGCGCGTTCGTGAAGGTCATCCCGACCGACTACAAGCGCGTGCTCGAGGCGCGCCGCGTCCGCCCGACGCAGCTGCGGGTGGCGACGTAATGGGCAAGGTGACCGGCTTTCTCGAGACCGCGCGCGCCGAGCCGCATCGCCGGCCGATCGCGGAGCGCTTGCGCGACTGGCGCGAGGTCGAGCACGTGGGCAGCGACGCGAAAGAGCAAGCCGGGCGCTGCATGGATTGCGGCGTGCCGTTTTGCACGCAGGGCTGCCCGCTCGGCAATCCGATTCCGGACTTCGCCGACGCGGTGTATCGCGGCCGGTGGGAAGACGCGTATCGCCGGCTCGCGGTGACGAATGACTTTCCCGAATTCACGGGCCGGTTATGTCCCGCGCCGTGCGAAGCCGCGTGCGTGCTCGCGATCGATCAAGCGCCGGTCACGATCGAAGCGCTCGAGCGTTCGATCGCCGAGCGCGCATTCGCCGAGGGCTGGGTCACTGCACCGGTGCCGGCTCCGCGGACGGGTAAGACCATCGCCGTCGTCGGATCCGGACCGGCCGGGCTCGCCGCCGCCGTGCAGCTCGCGAACGCGGGCCATGCGGTGACGGTGTTCGAGGCCGCGGCACGCGCGGGCGGGCTGCTGCGTTACGGGATCCCCGACTTCAAGCTCGAGAAGCAGATCATCGATCGCCGGCTCGCAGTCGCGCCCGACATCGAGCTGCGCTGCGGTGTCGAGGTCGGCGTCGCCGGCCGCGGACCGACCTGGCGCGAGCTCGCGGACGAGCACGATGCCGTCGTGATCGCGATCGGTGCGCAACGCGCGCGCGATCTGGACCTACCCGGCCGCGAGCTCGCGGGCGTGGTGCTCGCGATGGACTACCTCGTCGAGCAGAACCAGATCGTCGCCGGCGAGCGCGCGAGCGCGGTCCACGATGTTCGTGGCAAGCGCGTCGTGATCCTCGGCGGTGGCGATACCGGCAGCGATTGCCTCGGCACGGCGCTACGCCAAGGTGCGGCCGAAGTGACCCAGATCGAGCTCGTGCCGGCGCCGCCGATCGGCCGCAACCCGGAGACGCCGTGGCCCGCGTGGCCGCTGGTGTTTCGGACGTCGAGCTCGCAGGAAGAGGGCGGCGCGCGCACGTTCGGGTTCCGCACGACCCACCTCGAAGGCGCCGGCGGCCGGCTCGTCGCCCTGCACGGGATTTCCGTCGAACGCCGCGGCGGACAATTGATCGATCTACCGGCCACCGAGGTTCGTATCGAGTGTGATGTGCTCGTGCTCGCGCTCGGCTTCACCGGTCCGGCGGCGCAACTGCTGGTCGATCAGCTCGGCGTGCGCCTCGATCCGCGCGGCAACATCGCGGTCGATCGCGACTACGAGACCAACGTGCGCGGCGTGTTTTGCGCCGGCGATGCGCGGCGCGGCGCTTCGCTCGTCGTGTGGGCGATCGCAGAAGGCCGCGAGCTCGCGCGCGCGGTGGATCGGGCGCTGAAGTGAAGCTCAAAACGATCCTCCGCTGGGTCCTGACCGTGTTCATGGTCGGCGCCGGGATCAATCACTTCTACAACCCGTCGCCCTACGTCGGGATGATGCCGGCTGAGCTGCCGCACCCCGAGCTGCTCGTCCAGATCAGCGGCATCGCCGAGATCCTCGGGGGGCTCGGCTTGATCCTGCCGCAGACCCGACGACTCACCGCGTGGTGTTTGATCGCGCTGTTCGTCGCGGTCTTTCCCGCGAACCTCAACATGGCGCTCAACCATCTGCCGCTCGGGACGCAATCGGTACCGGTCTGGGCGCTGTGGGCGCGGTTGCCGCTCCAGGTCGTGCTGATCGCGTGGGCGTACTGGTTCACACGGCCCGAGAAAACCTCGCATGCGCGTGGCACGTCCGATGCTGTCACCTAGGGCATGAACACCAAGCAACCTAACCAAGGCGAAGGCGACCACGTCTCGGCTGAGCGCTACAACCGCGATCTACGCGAGTTCATCGCAGAAGGTCGCGTCGAGCCGGCTGCCCGCGAGGCAGAGCGGTTCGTCGAGGCGCATCCCGACGAGGCGATGCGGGCGGAGCGCAAGGCGAAGAGCGGCCCGATGGGGTGGCTAGAGCGCACGGTGGAGAGCCTGCGCGCGGTGCTCCGCCGCAAGTAATCGCCTGATCAGGCGACGCGGCGCGCCTCGAGCACGCCGTTCGAGCCGAACAACCGATCGCGCCATGTCGCGAGCAGCGCGTTCGTGTCGTGATCGTTCGGGTGAAACCCCGGTTTGAAGTACGAGAAGTACGCCGGGACGAGGCGGGTAAAGAACGCGGGGTAGATGAAGAATCGGGTCGCGCCCCGGACCCAGCGCCACGGCTTGAAGAGGATGCCGCGCGTCAGCATCAACCTCGCGTGGACGATGCCGTGGGCAATGAAGAAGATGATGGTCGCGGCGATCATGATCGCGACGCGGCGCAGATAACCGCCACCGGTCGCCTTGTAGACGTCGAACGCGACGGCCTTGTGCTCGCTCTCTTCGAGTGCGTGCCACAGCCACAGCGAGCGCACGCTCGGGTGCATCGGGTCTCGCATCCGCGGGTCGCGAAGCAAGGCCTCGGCGAGCATCGCGGTGAAGTGCTCCAGCGCGCAGGTCGCGGCGAGTCGCCCGTGCGGTGTCAGGACCCGCCGGATGAACGCGAGGAAGCTCTCGAGGTTCTTGTCGACGCGGTGAGCCTCGCGATAGCCGTGCGAGATCATGAGCTCGTTGAACGCGCGGTGCTCGCGGCCGTGCATCGCTTCCTGGCCGATGAAGCCGGTGACCTCGCGCGCGAGCTCGGGGTCGGTGATCTGATCGGCGAAGTGCTTCACGGAGCGCACGAAGAACTGCTCGCCCTCGGGGAACAGCAGCGAGAGCGCGTTCAGGAACGTGGTCTCGTATGCGCTATCGTCGGCCCAATCGCGCGGCACATCGGCGAACGCGAAGTCGACGTTGCGGCGGGGGATGTCCATGCGCTCAGCATGGCGCCGCGCGTCGAAACCACGTAGGTCAGGCGGGGCAGGCGGGTTATCATTCGGGGCCAGTGTACGAGCTGCCCGGCGCCTACGTCCGCGACCTCGTCGACCTCGTCGCGAGTCGCAAGGTCGCGCCCGAGGCGTTGGTCGCGGGGCTACCGATCACGCTCGCGCAGCTCACCGATCCGACGACGCGGATCCCGCTGCGCGTGTGCGACGCGATCGTCCAGCGCGCGATCGTGCTGACCCGCGAGCCCGCGCTCGCGGTCCACCTCGGGATGCGAATGCGAGTCTCGTCGCATGGCTTCCTCGGGTTCGCGGCGATGACCGCGTCGACCGTGCGCGAGGCGCTCGAGCTCGCCGTGCGGTTCTCCGCGATCCGGACGTCGGCGATCGCGCTCGCGCTCGTCGTCGAAGGCGACACGGCATCGCTCGTGATCTCCGAGCGTGTCGATTTCGGCAAGGAAGGGCTCGCCGGCCTGCGCGAGTTCGTGATGCTCGCGTTACTCGTCGGCATCCGCCAGCTCGGCACCGAGCTTACCGGCAAGGTCCCGCAGGGCTTCGCGGAGTGCGCGTTCGCGACGCCGTCGTTCGTGACCGGCCCGATCGACCAGATCACGTTCGATCGTCCGGCGCATCGGCTCGTGTTTGCGGCCTCGCTGCTCGACCAGAAGCTGGTCAGTGCCGACACGGTCGCGACGCGCTTGGCGATCGAGCAGTGCGAGCGCGAGCTGGCGTCGACGAGCGATGGCGAGCTCGCCGCCCGGATCCGGACTGCGCTCGAGGCGGATCCGGCGACGACCTTGCCGGCGGTCGCGCGCACGCTGCGGTTGTCGAGCCGCACGCTGAAGCGCCGGCTCGCCGAGCAAGGCACGACGTTCACGGACATCCGCGACGAGCTCCGCCAGCAGCGCGCGATGCTGCTCGTCGACAACCGCTCGCTCTCGATCGGCGAGATCGCGGTGAAGCTCGGCTACACGGAGCTCCCGAACTTCACGCGCGCGTTTCGCAAGTGGACCGGGATGACACCGATCGCGTATCGCGAGCGCCGCGCTAGTGATGATCCACTTGCAGCGCGCCGAACTGCGGCGAAGCCTGCTCGACGTACGAGCGCGCACCGGCATCGTCGAGCAGCGTCGCCGCGAAGAACGCGGTCGTGTACGACGCCGCGACGTTTCGCCCGGTCGGCGGGTCGAGGTACGTGAAGTCGCTGTCGTCGGTCTGGCGCTTGGCCATGCCGCAGCCGGGCGCGAAGATATCGACGAGGCCGTCGAGGTCCGAGACCGACCAGTGGCCAGCATCCGGCACTTCGACCTTGTAAGCCTCGTTCGTCGCGGCCTTGAAGTTGTCGCGAATGAACTTGTTGCCGAACTCGGTGATGCTGTTGTCCTCGATCGCGACCATGAAGAACAGCGGTACGTGAATGTCGGCGAGCCTCACGCCGGTCACGAGCGGATTCTCCATCGGCGAGCACAGCGCTGCCGCCGCGGTGATCCGCGTATCGAGCTGGGCGACGCGCCCGGCGGTGACCGCGCCCATCGAGTGGCCGAGCATGCCGACGTGGCTGAGGTCGGCGATGCTGCTGATCGGCGTACCGCCGGCCGCGACCTGATCGAGCGCGGCGCGAATATCGAGCTGGCGAACATCGAGCTCGGCCGAATTGATATCGGCGTCGTGGCCGGCGAGGTGCTCCCACAGCGTGTCGCCGAGGTGCTCGACCGAGATCGCGACCATGCCGTGGCTCGCGATCCTGATCGCCGTCGACGCGTTCGACAGCCGCGTGCACGAATGACAGTGCGAGATCATGACGAGCGGAAACATCCCGGCGCCGGGTGCCGCGTCGAGTGCGACCGGCAGCGTCCTGCTCGGGCAGCTCGGCGCCGCGGAGAGGAGCATCGCGTACTGGCTCTGCGGCGGATCCGCCTCGAGCATCTCGATCGGCGTCGCGCTCGCGTTATCCGGCGTCGGAAACCACGCTTGTGCGACGAGGTCACGCGATCGAGCTGCATCGTGAACCATGAAGCGCGTCGTGCCGACCGCCCAACCGCCCGGCTGCTCGAAGGTGAAGTCCGGCGGAACGCTCGGCGTGCTGCTGCAGGCAGCGAGCAACGCGATCAGACAGAGGCGGCGCATTCGCGGCACTGTAGGAGCCGCCGGCGCATCGAGGCAAGCCTGTTCCCGCACGACGCGGTCGATCGCGCGGTTGGCCACGGCGACGTCACGCTCCACAGCGACGTCCGCTTGTCGACGCGAAGTGATGCGCTTGCGGTCGGGAGCCGGCAGGACTTGACCGTCGCCTTCCGAGCTCGGCAGTCGAGCGCCGCAGCCCCACGTGGGGCTGGTCGCCGAGATCAGGTCGGCGGAAGGACGGAGTCTCGTCGAGAAAACCGTCGCTCAAGTGCACCGCACTTATCGGGCGTCGAGCATCGCGAACAACACGGGCTCGAGCACCCACGTCGCGGCCGCCGGCATGTCCAGCATCGCGACCAGGCTTCCCGACTTCGCCGCACGGCACGCAACCCGGACGCGGCGGTCGTCCTTGTCGTACCACTCGTAGAAATCGACTTTCGACGGCGCGTTCGGCGCATCGACCGCCGACCGCGGCAACTCCTTCTTCCGGTCCGTGCACGTCCCGGCGATCGCGCGCACGCTGAGCGTCGCGCTCGCCTTGGCTTCGGTGTACTCGGCGGTGTCGGTCGTCTGCGTTCCGGACACTCTCCACGCTCCGGCGAGCGCCGGCGCATCGACCTTGCGGCCGGACGGGAAGGCGAGGGGCGTCTTCTTCACGACCGGCGCCGCGGTACCGGCTCGAGCGTTGACGGCGGGGATCACGCGCGCGATCACCGGCGCGAGCGAGTCCAGCGCTTGCTTGCTCGACTTGCGGAGCGCGCGGATCTTGTTGTCGCGATCGTCGAGCTGGTGCTCGAGCTGCTTGTACGACGCTTTCGGATCCGCGATCAGTGCGAGCGTCGCGTCGAGCTCGGCGCAGTACGCCTGGATGGCATCGAAGCCCTTCGTCAGCGCGTCGAGGTCGTCCTTGAATTCGGCCGCGCCACCGTCGACGAGCGACTGCGCGCCGGTCTTCGCCTTGCCGACCCCGTCGGCGCGCGTGTGGCACGCGGCGAGCTCCTTCGTGTAACCGGTCGCGAGCTCCTTCGTCTTGCTGTCGGCGTTCGCGGCGGCCGTCATCAAGACAAGCAGGAGCGCGACCGAGCGGATCATGCGGCCGGCTCGAGCTCCGCCGCGGCGCGCTCGCGCGGCAGCAGCGCGGGCCACTCGCCGCCGGTATCGGGGTCGTGAAGCGTGACCGCGTCCTTGTAGACCCGTCCGGTGCGGTTGATCTCGCGCAACGCAGCTCCCATCGGCATCGCCTGATAGCGCTCCGGCCAGTGTTCGATGCAGAGCTTCTTGATCAGCGGCGCGTGGCGCGAGCTCATCGCCGGGAACAGGTGGTGCTCGGTGTGGTAGCCGAAGTTCAGCGTCAGCAGATCGACGATCTTCGGCACGGTCACGGACAGGCTGTTGATCAGCGGGTCGTTGATCTGGATGAACGGTCCGAGCGAATGGTTCGTGAGGATGAACCCGATCGTGATCGCATTCGCGATCATGAGCGGCACGAGGAACGCGAACAGCCACGGCACGAATCCGATCGCGACGAGCAGCCCACCCCACAGCGCGACGTACAGCGCGGTCTCGACGTACGCGAGCAGCTTCGAGCCGCCGCTCGCGTAGTTGAACTTCTTGATGCTGTGGGTCTGATGCGCGCACTGGATCGTGAAGCCGAACGCCATCGTCCAGAACCCGCGCAGCCGGTTCGGACCGACCGCGAACTTGTCGACCGCGAAGCGCGCGCCGGCCTGGGTCTTGTATTCTTCGAGCGTCGGGAACGCGTCCGGATCGCCGGGTTGGTTCGTGATCGCGTGATGGGTCTGGTTGTGCCACGCGACCCAGATCCGCGGCGACAGCATGAACGGCGCGAAGCCGAGATACCCCTGCGCGTACTGGATCAGCTTGGTGCGTGCGATCCCACCGTGCAGCAACTCGTGCGAGATGAATGTTTGCGATGCGAAGCTGACGCCGATCGCGATCGAGATCAGGGGCCAGCTCCAGCCCGGCGCCCAGCCCAGCCCGATCGCCGCGATGCCGAAGACGACGACCGCGAGATAGATCGGGACCAGCAACAGCCGCGAGCGGGACGGCTCGTAGGCCGACTCCGGAATCTCGGGGCGAAGCTCGGCCACGTAGTGCGAGCGTGGATAGAGAGGAATGCTCCCGAGATACTGCGGCGCCATCTCCCGGAGAGGAGCGCATTTTTCGGGCCTTGGCCAGCCACAATGGTGTCAGGAATTGATGCCCAGGATCACGATGCCGGTCGCCTGACCGAGCTCCAGCACCATTCCGGGGTGCAAGGCATGGCGCCGTTGGCCCGCGTGCTGGCCGCCGATGTAATACCCGCCCGAGCTGCCGGCATCGCGCGCGAACCATCCCTCGTGAGAATCGACACCGATCTCGAGGTGGCGCCGGCTGATGTGATCGGCGTCGATTCGCACCGGCGCGTTCGCGGCGCGCCCTACCCACGCCGGTTGCGGGATCGTGATCACGCGCGGCCGCGGCCCACCGATCACGCCGAGCACGAGCCCGAAATTTTCGGGCAATGGCGTGACCTCCAGGTTCGGATGAACGAGGCGCGTCATCAGCCGCGCGAGGAACAGGCCGTGCTCGGTCGGCTCGCCGCCGGTCAGCCGCGCCCAAGCATCGCGCGCGAGCTCGCTCGGGTCGCGCAGCATCTCGACGGCGGCCGGCGATGCGAACGCCGACATCAACGTCACGTTCTCGCCGAGCGTGCGCGACAGATGGCGCCAGCCGAGCACGGCATCGAGCGGATCGTCGAACAAGATCGTGACGTGGTCACCCACGATCGTGACCTCGGCCGCGAGCGCGCGTAGCTGATCGCCGAGGTCACGGACTGCGAGCGTGCTGTACACGCCGACGATGCACGTCAGTGGCGGCCGCGTCGTCAGCGCGAGCGTCGCCGGCATCTAGCACAGCTGGCGCGGGCCGAAGTCGAGCTTCATTGCCGCCTTCGCCATCCGCAGCGTCTCTTCGGCGACCGTATTCGCCCGCGCCGTGTGCGCACGCAGGATCTCGATCACGCGCGCATCGCCGGCCTTGCCGTCCAGGCTCTTGCGGCGCTCGCGGATCGGCGCGAGGAACGCATCGATCGCATTCGCGACTTCTTCTTTGACCGCACCGTCACCGATCTGGCCCGCCGTGTAGAGCTGCTCGAGCTCGGCGACGCGCGCCCGATCCTTCATGAACGCGTGTGCGTACTGGAACAGCGCGTTGCCTTCGAGCACTCCCGGGTCGGTCGCCGATTGCCGGCCGGTGACGACCTTCTTGCACTTCTTCTTGATCTCGGCCGGTTCGTCCGACAGGAAGATCGCGTTGTTCAGGCTCTTCGACATCTTCTGCTTGCCATCCGTGCCGACCAGCCGCGCGATCCGGCCGAGCAGTGCCTTCGGCACTGGAAACACGCCGCCCTTCGCGACGTAATCGGCATCGGCGGTCGTCGAGTCGACACCGCAGTAGACGTGATCGAACCGGCGCGCGACCTCGCGACACATCTCGATGTGCGCCTCTTGGTCCTCGCCGACCGGGACGAGCTCCGCGCGAAACGCGAGGATGTCGGCGCACTGGCCGACCGCGTAGAGCGGGAACCCGAAGCTGTAGTGGTCGCCGAGATCCTTCGCATCGATCTCGGCCTTCAGCGTCGGGTTGCGCATCACGCGATTGAACGGGACGAGCATCGCGAAGTACCAGGTCAGCTCCGCGATCGCCGGAATCTCGGTCTGGAGCACGAACGTCGACCGCTCGGGGTCCATGCCGACCGCGAACCAGTCCTTGACGATCTCGAGCGTGTCGCGCCGGATGTCATCCGGCTTCTCCGCACGCGTGGTGAACGCGTGCATGTTCGCGATCAGGAAGTAGCAGTCGTACTCGTCCTGCAGGCGCACGCGATTTTCGAGCGAGCCGACCCAGTGGCCGAGGTGAAGTCGGCCCGTCGGCGTGTCACCAGTGAGAATGCGCGGCTTGGTTGCCATCGCCGCGCAAGATACTACGGGATATCCGTCTGGCCGACGTTGTTGGCGCCCCACGTCGACACCGCACCGGCGCCAGTGGTCCAGTCTGCCAACGCATTCGTGTCCGCGTCGTTGATGCGCTGGATCGAATTCGTCGCAGCGGTGGTACCGGTCGCGTTGAGATCGGTGACCGCCGCCGCGTCGAACTCCGCGGCGGTGTACGTCGTCTGCGCAGGCACCCATTGATTCGCCGTCCCGACAACGCCCGCCGCGGTGAGCGTCGCCATCGCACCGGTATCCGTCACGTCGCTGAGGAACACGGCATCGGTGACGGCGTTGGCCGCGTCAAACAGCGTGATCACGTTGTTCGTCGCGACGAGGCCGGTGTCGGTAACCCAGAAGTCGAATGCGGTGTCGTAGTTTCCTGCGAACATCGCCGCGGGCTGCTGGTTCTTCATCATCGTCTCGCTCGTCGCCGTGTTCGGGTTGCACGTCGCCGATCCCGAGCTTTCGTGGACCACGATGTAGTCGTTCTTGTGGACGTTGAAGCCCGCCGGGAACGTGAACGTGAGCTCGCCGGTGCCACCGTTGCGCTCGGTGATCTTGAAACCAGCCATGCTGCCGTCCGCGATCACGCGCAATTCGATGAGGTCGCAACCGCTCGCGATGTTCGCGTTGACCTCGTTGATGCGCACGACCGCGGGCGACGAGAAGCCCATGAACGTGACCATCTGAGCCGCCGCATTCGTGTTGCCCTGCGCGTCTTGCACCGTCTGGGCGACCGTCACGGTGTAGCTAAGCCCCGGCGTCTGGGCCGGCGTCGTAACCGTCACGACGTTGTTGACCACCGACGTGACCGTCAGTGCCGAGGTCGTCGTGCCGTCGTCGATCTGGAATGCGTTCGCCGCCATCGCGGTCGTCATGTCGATGTTGCGCTGGAACGTGATCGTCGCAGTGGTGGACGACGTCGCTGCAGCCGACCGCGCGATCGGGAAGCACGTCAGCGTGACGTCGGCCGCGTTGTAGGCGCCGAGCTCGGCCGTCGTGTTGAACCGGCCCATGGTGACGTCGTGCGCGACGACGCCACAGCCCTGCGTCATCACCGCCGAGGCGACGAGCGTCGTGGGGACGCGGAGCTGGAGGCTCGTGCTGCTCGGGATGCCAGCGGTCGCGAGTGTGAACTTGGAAAAGCCGGTGCCGCTCGTGCCGACGTCGTCGGCGAGCGTGCCGGTCACGTTCAGAACGCGGCTATCGTACGTGTCGACGGCGGAAACCAGATCGGTCGCTGCCGAAACATCGACGGCGAGTGCATCGACGTCCGCGCCCTGCGCCGTACGCTGATAGCTCGCGGTGTCGATCGCGGTTGCGCGCTTCTGCATCGAAACCGCGGCCACTGCGGTGATCGTGAAGTCGACGACATCACCGACGACCGGAGGCGGCGTCAGCGTCGCCGGATCGACCGTCACGAACAGCGCGGGACCCGCCTGGTCGTGCTGGATCGTGAAGCCGGCCGGATCGTTCGTCGTGCTGCCGATCTGCGGCTTGATATACGTGACGGTGACGCCCTTGATCGGCAGCGTCAGCGTCATGCCGTCCGCATGCGTCTTCGCCTGCATGATGCCGTCGCCCGTGAACGGCGGCGCATCCTCGAACACCCTCGCATCCTCGAACACCTTCGCATCGTGCTGACCCCCACCCGTCGAAGCGTCGGGCTTGTTCTGGGATTTGTTATCACCGCACGCTACGAGGATCAGGAGAAGCAAAGGCAGGCTGCGCATGGCCCGCTTGATACCTCAAATGGGGCACATTTCCATCGCGCTCCCGCATCAACGCGCACGAACTGGAAGCTCGATCACGAACCTTGCGCCCGGGCCCGTCGGTTCGTAGCGAATTGTTCCAGCCACTTCCTCTACGATCTGCTTGACCAGCCAAAGCCCTAGGCCGGTGCCGTGTGCGCTCGTCGTCACATAGAGCCCGAACAACCGGTCCGCGACCGTCGGTGAAACACCGGGACCGTCGTCACCGACCGCGAGCTCGATCATGTCTCCAGCCGCGCGGGTCGAGATCGTGATCTTGCCGCCGGTCTTGCCGACCGCGATCGCGTTCGCCGCGTTGATCACCAGATTCACCAGGACTTGTTGCAGATCCGAATCCGGCAGCGCCACCGCCGCCATCGGATCCTCGAGCTCGATCTCCACCGTCGCCTCACCGCGCGTCATCAACTGGAGCATCGGTGCGAGCGCCGGCAGCACCTCGCCGAGCCGCGACTTGCTGCCACTCGTGCCGCCGCGACCGAAGGTCTTGAGCCCGTCGAGCAGCTCGGTCGCGAGCGTCACCGATCGGGTGAGGGCAGGAGCGAGCGTGGCGACTTTCGGATCGGTCGACCTCTCGATCCGCGCCATCGCGAGCTGGATCGCGGTCAGCGTGTTGCTCAGCTCGTGACCGATCGCGGTCGCGACATGCGCGAGCGTCTCGACCCGCGAGCTATCGAGGCGGCGGGTCGCCGCATCGCGCATCCGCTCCTGGACGTCGAGCACCTGCGCCTGGCCGCAGATCACCGCGGCCATGTCTGCGATCGAGCAAGCGAGATCGACCTCCGCCGGGCTCCACACCCGCTTCGGCCCGACATGCTCGTGGCAGATCACGCCGCCGACGGCCCCGAGGTAGTAGAATGGCGCGTCGAGCATCGACGTGATGCCGAGCGGCCGGCAGTAAGAGGCGAGCTCGGTCGTCTGCGCCGTGGTCGTGACGTCGTGCGCGACGATCGCGCGGCGCGCATGCAACGCGGCCCCGTAGGCGCTCTCCGCGGGCAGCGTGATCCGCGTGCGCTCGGTCGAGTGCCGCCGGTTCGACGCCGTGTAGAGATGACGGAGCTCGAGCTCGTTGCCATCGAGCAGATGCCACACGCCGACCCGTTCGACGCCGAGCGCATGGGCGCTGATCTCGGTCGCCATTCGAACCGCTCGGTCGTACGCCTCGTCGCTATCGACGCGTAACTGAGCGAGAGCCAAGCGTTCCGCTTCGAACGCCACAGAACCTCCCGGTGCCGCCATGCCCCGACTCTGGCTCCTGATCGGGCGGATCACCAGCGCCCTTGCGGGCCACGTTGTCCTGTGCGATACGCGGGGCCGTCATGACCCTCGTTCGCCTACTTACCCTCGCTACGCTGGCCTTCGCCGGCGGCTGCGTCAAGCCCGCCACCGTGCCGGCCGCGCATTCGAGCTACGACCTCTACCAGCTCTGCGGCGACGCTCGCGCCGCCGAAGGCGTGTGCGGCCCATCGGCCGGCGATGCGCCCATGGTCGACACGAACCTCGCGGCGCCTTCGCACCGCAAGGTCGTCGCGCTCGGCTAGCCCTGATAGGACCAGTCGACGTCGTACGACTTGTTGTCGACGTCGATGGTGCCGGTGATCGAGAAGTTCCGCGCCGCGAGATCGAACGACATCGTCAGATTGTCGGTGAAGTGACCGCTGGCTTGCGGCCCCGTGACGGTGACGTCGGCATCGACCGTGAACGTCGCGCCCGTCGCCGTCGTGGATGCCGTCCACTGCCACGAGCCATCAGCGGTGACGCCGCCGGCGGTGCAGTTCGAGAACGTCATCCCGAGATCGAACGATGCGTTCGTGACGGTGCCATCGCCGCTATACGTGCCGGTCGACGCGAACGTGCCGCCGGCGGGACATGCGCCGTTGAAGTCGACCATGCCGTTCGCAGGCGCGAGTGATGCGTGGCCTTGCACGGCCTGCGCTTGCAGCTGCTGGACGGCGCCGAACTGCGCGAAGAACGTCTGCTGCACCGACGCGGGTGGCGGGTTCGAGCTACACGCGGCGATCGCGACAACCAGGAGTGCGAGTCTCTTCATGCTCGCGATGCTCGCACGGAGTCACGTGGCATGCGCTGGAAGAATTGGAGCTCACACTGTGCAATTTGTGCTCAATTCCAATTCACTTACCCGCAAGTGCCTGATCGATCAACGCGTAGAACGCATCGGGCTGATCGAGCATCACGAAGTGCTTCGCGTTATCGACCATGTGAAAGCTCGCGCCCTTGATCGCATCGATCTGCGTGTGCCACGCGGCTTCGAGTTGCGGCCGCGGCACGCCTTGATCCGTCGCCGCGATGATCGTCACGCGCGTCGTGATCTTCGGTAAGTCCGCGCGCAGATCCTTCCCCATCAACTCGGCCATCGCAGTCGCGAACGATTCGCGATCCGACTTCGCGGTTGCGGCGGCGATCCGATCGAGATCTTCGGGCTTCGTGATCATGCTGCCGAGGAACTGCTTCGTCGTCGCCGCGAACTGATCCGCCGGGACCTTCACGAGTTGATCGTGGAGGACCTTCCCGGATTCGCTCGCCTTCGCTTCGGTCATCGTCGGGTCCTTGAATCGCCGCGAAGAACGGCAAGCCATCGACATCGCTCACGCCGGCCACATCTGCGGAGCTCGTCTCGGCGAGCCACAGGACTCGGCGTCGTCGTCGTCGCTGTGTCGATGCATCCGCCGTACCGGTCCGCGGCAGCTCATTTCGATCACGCCGTGCGCGTGGCCGCGCACAGTAGTCGGTCGCGCGACCAGCGCTAGACTCGGGGATATGGCGCAGATCAAGGTCTACACGCGCGAGTACTGCGGGTACTGCGACGCCGCGAAGAGCCTGCTCGACGGCAAGAAGATCTCGTACGAGGAAGTCGACTGTACCGGCGATGACAAGACGCGCGCCTGGTTGCGCACGGCCACCGGCCAGTCGACCGTGCCGCAGATCTTTATCGACGGGAAGTCGATCGGTGGCTTCACGGAGTTACGTGCGCTCGACCGCTCGGGCGAGCTCGCCAAGTTGCTTGCCGCGTCGGTCGCGAGCTAGCTGACGTACGGATAGATCATCATCGCGATGATGATCGCCGTCACGATGACCATCGCCATCGTCATCGGTGCGAGCCAGCGTGCACCTGCGTGATCGTGAAGATTCGGAAGTTGATGAGTCGTTGTCGCCATGTCTGGTGAGCGTGCATCGCACGTGCCCTCGGGCTTATCCTGAGCCCAGAGACGGTCCGGATGAATGCGATCCTGTTCGGCGCGAGCTCGATGCTCGGATATTCGCTGTTCCGCGCGCGCCCGACGATCGCCGCGTACTGCAACGCCAAGACGCGGCGCGCCCCGCCGGGTGTCGCGGGCGCGATCGATCTGGACGACGAGCCCGCGGTCGCCGCGTTGTTCGCGAGCGTCACGCCGAGCTTGATCGTCCAGTGCGCTGGAGTGTGCGACGTCGAGAGCTGCGAACAATCGCCGGAGTTCGCGTGGCGCGTGAACGTCGAGGCGATGGAGGTCCTGTTGCGCCACGCACCCGCATCCTCGCGCATCGTCTACCTGTCGAGCGATCACGTGTTCAGCGGCGATACCGGTCCCTACGACGAAGCGACGCCACCCGATCCGTCGAGCGTCTACGGCCGCACACGGGTCGCCGCCGAACAGTTGATGCTCGCGCGCGCGAACACGATCGTCGTACGCAGCGGTCCTTGGATCGGGCCGTCCGCGAGCGGCCGCAATGGTCACCTCGATTGGTTGCGCTACCGTCACGCGCGCGGCTTGCCGATGACCGTCGTTGCCGACGAGGCGCGCTGTGCGGTGTGGGCCGAACAAGCGGCCGAGCGCGTGTGGCGACTCGCGGCGTCGGCGATCACCGGCATCCGTCACCTCGTCACGCCGCGCGCGATCGGCCGGCCCGAGCTCGCCGCGTATCTCGATCAGCGGTTCGCGATCGGGGCGCAGATCACAGTGCAGTACCGTCGAGATCGTAACGCGCCGCATCCAGGGCACGTCGAGTTGCGCACGATGTTTCACGACGAGTACGCGACCCCACTCGCGGCAGTGGTCCCCTGACCTACATCGTCGCCACAAAATGCTTGGTGCTCCAACATTGGATCCGCTCACAGTGGAGAGCTGCCCCACGAGTTGTCTACCGTTCACGCATGACCAGCCGAAAGCTCCTACTCGCATCTGTGTTGGCGATCGCGATCGTTGGTTGCGCCGACAATGGTGAAGACGACACGACGACGGTGAACACCGACGAACAGCCAGGCATACAAGAGCCTGGTTCGGCGACCGCAACACGCGGTTGCTCGACGCTCGAGCCGACCGACGCGCGCAAGGCGGAGATCGAACAAGAGGTCGCGGACTTCATCGCGGCGCGAGGCCCGCAGGCGTTCGAGGCCGCGGCCGCCCCGATCAAGGTTCACGTTCACCGCATCCACGCCGCGAACGGCAGCGGCGGCGCGGTGACCTCGTCGCAGATCAGCAACCAGATCAGCGTGCTCGACGCGGCGTATGCGTCGGCCGGTTATTCGTTCACGCTCGCGAGCACCGACGATACGAACAACGACTCGTATTACACGGCGACCGACGCTACGACCGCCGAGAAGAACATGAAGACCGCGCTCCGCATCGGCGGCGCCGCGGACCTCAACCTCTATACGAACAACATGGGCGGCGGCCTCCTCGGTTGGGCGACGTTCCCGTCGGACTACGCGCGCAGCCCGAAGATGGACGGTGTCGTCGTCCTGTTCTCGTCACTACCGGGTGGTAGCGCGGCGCCGTACAACCTCGGCGACACTGCGACGCACGAGATCGGCCACTGGATGGGCCTCTATCATACGTTCCAGGGCGGCTGCGCGAAGAACAACGACTACGTCAGCGACACGCCGGCCGAGAAGAGCGCCGCGTTCGGTTGCCCGACGGGCCGCGATACGTGCACCGGTACGAAGTACCCGGGCGTCGATCCGATCACGAACTTCATGGACTACACGGACGACAGCTGCATGAATCACTTCACCGCGGGCCAGGCCACGCGGATGAGCAAGCAGTTCTCGACGTACCGGTAGACCGTTAGCTGACGCGCCGCGCGGCCAATCCGGCCGCTGCGAGCAAAGCAAGGGCGAGCAACCACACGTGGCTGTGCCCGGGCTCGTCGGGCTCGCGGGCTGACGCCGTGCTCGAGTCCGGGCCTAGGTCGCCCTTGCCGAGCTCGATCGCGTACGCCGCACCGAGCCGGGCGAACGCGAGAGCGTGCGTCGCTACGCCGTTGCTCTGCGCGAGCGTGTCGCGGCCGGTATGGATGTGCTTGTTGCGATCGCGCATCCGCGCCTCGAACGGCATCGACGCCGGCACCCCCGCGCGCGTCCACGACGCGTGATCGCTGCACGCGTAGCCACAGGCATCGAGGCCCCAGGTCGCTCCGGTGTACGTATCGATCAACTTCACGAGGAACGTGTTCTGCGCCTGGCTCGTGTAGTCCTTCATCAACCAGATGTCTTTGTCAGAGCCCTGGTAGTTCGTCATGTCGAGCTGGAGCGCGCCGACGACGTTCGTGTTCGCGCGCTTGAAGTCACGCACGATCGCCTGCGAACCGAGCAGGCCAACTTCTTCGGCTTCGTACGCGATGAATTTGATGGTTCGCTCGGGACGGTAATCGGCGGCGAGCAACGCGCGAGCTATCTCGGTGAGCGTCGCGATGCCGGATGCATCGTCGTCGGCGCCCGGCGCGTTCGACGAGACCCCACCCATCGCGATCGAATCGAGATGACCGCCGATCACGATGACCTCGTCGGCGCGGGTCGTGCCCGGGATCGTGAGCACGACCGACTTCTGCGGAAAGCCGTGATCGACGAGCTGCACGGTCACGCCCGGCCGGGTCGCGAAGCTGCGCCAGCGCTCGGCGAGCCAGTTCGAGGCCTCGGCTCCCGCGGCCGACTTGTAGAACCGGTTCGGCATCGCCGACAGCTCGCGAATCGTCTGTTCGATCGTCGCGACGTGCAGCTGCGGCAGGACGGTCTCGACCGCGGGCGCGTGGTCGAGCGTGTAGTCGACCGCCGTCGAACGAAGCTGGATCGGGTGAAGCGCCTCGTCGAGCGAGGGGCTCTGGATCATCCCGCCGCAACGATGAAACACGTGGTGCATCTGCTCGGAGATCGCTGCGAGATCACTGTCATCGACGACGAGTATTGACGCGTTCCCTTCATCTCCGATCACACCGGCACCGTGCTGCGCCGCGGCGACCGTCGTCGGCAGCGCGTCGCTGCCGATCGTGATGACGGTGGTGTTCGCCGAGGCCGCCGAGGCGCCCAGCAGGACAGCTAACGCGAGGGCGTGACGCACCCTCCAAGTGTAGCCCGGTTTCAGAACGCCGCCGCCAGCTGCAGCGGCGCGCTCGCGTTCAAGCGATGCGCCGAGCTCGCCGCGGACGCGATGCTGAACAGGTGGAGGACGAGCCCCGGGAGGATCAGCGCGTAGCCCATGCTGACCACCAGGAACCACAGGAATGCCGCGATCGGCCGACCCGTGTAGACGTGACCGGCGCCCGGAATGAACATGCTGAACGCGGCGGCGAGCATCGGGCTCGCGCTCGGCCGGGTGCGCTGGAAGAACGGCACGAGCGCACGCGGGGAGGGTGCGCTCGCCGGGGCCGCCGAGCCGAGCTTCTGGCGGCCGGGCAGGTGATAGACGATCGTCCCGTCGTCCTCGATCTCCATCGAGAGACGCTCGTGTGCGGTCAGATCGTCGAGGACTGTCGCAGCGTCCTCGATCGAACAGGGTGCGAAGTAGGCCAACGCCGGAGCGGTGAGCTTCGCCTCCGTCGTGTACGCGAGCTCGAGCAGACGGCGCTCGATCGCGCTGCCATCAAAAGTTCGGTTTGCCACGAGCCAGATGTAAGCACTCGCACGGTCGAGCGCACCCCCTGTTCGGGTAGGAGACTCACTGACCTAAACGCCCGTCGCCGTCGGCCGAATCGTGAATCAGTGAGGCGTGAATGGTGGCCCCAGCAGTCGCAAACTCGAACGTAAAGCTGGTCGGCGAGCTCGCCCGCATCGTGCTGGCGAAGATCGCGCAGAACAAGCTCGTCCTTCCCGTGATGCCCAAGGTTGCCCAAGACTGTCTGAACACGCTGCAGGATCCGAGATTCCAGCAGCGCAAGTTCACCTCGTCGCTCGAGCGCGAACCGCTGCTCGCGGCCTCGGTCTTGAAGAACGCGATGTCCGCTGCCCACGCCGGTGCTTCGGTGAAGACGCTCGACCAAGCGGTCTCGGCGCTCGGCATGGACAAGCTCAAGTCACTGATCATCGAATTCATGAGTCGCCAGCTGTTCAAGAGCGCGAACCCGCGCATCCAGGCGGCGACGAAGCACGTGTGGGAACACTCGCTCGCGGTCGCAACGCTCGCGCGCGATATCGCGGCGATGACGACCGGCGCGAACAGCGATACTTGCTACCTCGCCGGCCTGTTGCACGACGTGGGCAAGCCGGTGCTCGCCGCGATGATGCTCGAGGCCGAGAAGATGCTGGCGAAGGACAAGCCGGGCTGGGTCGACGTCGAGCTGTGGTCCGCCACGATCGAGAAAGCCCACCGCCAGGTCGGTACGGCACTCGCGAAGGAGTGGAAGCTGCCCGAAGACGTGACGGCCGGCATCCGCGACTGCACCGAGTACGACACTGCAAACCCGGGTGGCGCTGCGAACGTGGTCCGGCTCGCGAACGCGCTGGCCAAGCGCGAAGGCTTCGCGACTGGACCGTTCGACGCCGACGACGTCGAGGCGCGGATCGAAGCGGGCAGCACCATGATCGGAGCCGACCAGGCCGAGATCGCAAAGCTGGTGACGGGACTCGCCGAAAGGGTGGCAGAGTCGGCATGACGATCGACGCGAAGCTGGCGGCGGAGGTCGAGCGCCTCGTCCTGGCTCGTGTAGCTGCGGGTCGGATCGACGTGCCGGCGATCGGCGTCGTCGCGATGCGCTGCCTCGACGTGCTCCGCGCGAAGGACTTCGACGTGCGCAGGCTCGTCAAGGAGATCGAGAAGGAGCCGATGATCGCCGTGATGATCATGCGCACCGCGAACGCCGCGGTGTACGGCGCACACGCGGTCACCAAGCTCGAGCAAGCTGCGGTCCGGCTAGGCACCGCACGGCTCGAGGTCGTGATCCTCGAATACGCGGCGCGCAAGGTGTTCGCCGCGACCGGTCCGTTCGCGGCAGCGAATCGCAAGATCTGGGAGCACTCCGTCGCGGTTGCGCGAGTCTCGCGCGAGCTCGCGAGCTACATCGGGCGCCAGGACGCCGATGCGTACTACCTCGCGGGCCTGTTGCACGACATCGGCAAGCCGGTTGTCGCGGCGCTCTTGCTCGAGACCCAGCGCAAGGTCGCGCCGGGGGTCGCGACGTGGCTCGATCAGGCGACGTGGGATCGCGTGATCGCCAATACGCATCATCAAGCAGCTCGGCTCGTCGGTAAGGCGTGGAAGCTGCCCGACGCGATCATGGTCGGCCGCGAGCCGTCGTACGACATCGCGGAGCGGCGGTCTCTCGCGAACGTCGTGCGGATGGCAAACGCGATGGCGAAGCACGAAGGCTTCACGACCGGGCCCGTCGATCACGCCGAGCTCGTCGTCACGATCGCGAGCGGCTCGACGATCGTCGGGATCGATCCGGCGATCGTCGAGCGGATCAGCGTCGCCCTCCAGGAACCCCTCGAATGACCCCATCACTGCCGTGGTCCGATGCACTCGCCCGCTACTCGCCGGATCTGATGATCGTCGTCGATCGGGAGGGCCGCATCACCTGGGCGAGCGAGTCGAGCACCGAGATGCTCGGCGCCGATCCGGTCGGCGCGCTGGTCACCGACTTCGTCCACCCCGAAGACGAGAGCGAGTTGCTCGCCCGTACCGGTGAGTTGCTCGCGACCGATCATCACACCGTTCGAATCTCGCATCGCGTCCGCCACCACGATGGCTCGTGGCGGATGTTCGAGACCACCGCGCGCAACCTGATGCACGAGCCGAGCGTGCACGGCGTGCTGGTCCAAGCGCGCGACGTCACGGCGGCGGTCCAGCTCGCGGCGATGCTGGCCGAGAGCACCGATGCGGCGTACGACCTCGCGGCCGTGCGCGAGCAGCTGATCGCGCAGCTGCACGCACTCGATCAGTGCAAGGCGCGGTTGTCGGCCGCGCTCGTCCACGATCTCAAGACACCGCTCACGGTGATCCTGCTGAGCTCGAAGTACGTGATCGAGGATGTCGCGGAGCCCGAGCTCGTCACCGAGCACGCGACCGCGATCGAACGCTCCGCCGACGCGATGCACCGAATGGTGCTCGACCTCCTCGATGTCGGCCGCAGCGAAGACGGTCAGCTGACCGCGAAGCTCGAAGATGTCGATTTGCGCGGCGTGCTCGCCGAGCTCGCGGCACGCGCCGCACCGCTCCTCAAGAGCAAGAAACAGACGCTCGTGTTAACCGGCGACGTCGGCAAAGTCCGAGTCGACGAGGAGCTGATGATCCGCGCGGTCCAGAACCTGCTCGATAACTGCTGCAAGTACGCGCCGATGCGCTCCGAGATCGAGCTCTCGATCGAGCTCGCGGGCGACCAGGTCGTGCTCGCGGTCGCCGATCGTGGTCCCGGCATTCCGGACGACGCGAAGCAAAAGATCTTCGATCTCTACACGCGCCTCGAACGCGATACGGCGCACAACACGCGTACGAGTCGCGGTGTCGGCCTCGCATTCTGCAAGCTCGCGCTCGCTGCTCACGCCGGTGAGATCTGGGTCGCAGACCGTGAAGGCGGCGGAAGCGTGTTCCGTTGTCGCTGGCCCGCGGGTTAGGATCCGGTGGGTCGCGTCGGATCGAGCTGATCACGTAGTTGGAAACCCGCGATCGCGCATCAGTGCGTTCGTATCGACGTCGCGGCCGCGGAAGTTGCGAAACGCGACCTCGGGCGGCACGCCATTGCCGACGCTCATGATCTCGTCGTGCAGCTTCTTCGCGATCTGCGGGTCGTAGAAGCTGCCCGCGTCGCTGAATGCCTCGGCGGCATCCGCGGTCAGCGTGTCGGCCCAGATGTAGCTGTAGTAGCCGGCCGAGTATTCGTCGCCCGAGAAGATGTGGAGGAACTGGGTCGGCCGATGCCTCATCACGATCTCGGCGGGCATCCCGATCTCCTTCATCGTCTGCTCCTCGAACTTCGCGGTGTCGATGGGCGGCGTGGCGCTGTGAATCTTCATGTCGTAGATCGCGGCGGCGAGATACTCGACGGTGTTGAAGCCGGAATTGAAATGCTTCGCGTTGGAGATCTTCGCGACCAGGTCGGCGGGGATCGGCTTTCCGGTCTGGTAGTGGACCGCGAACTTTTCGAGGATCTCGGGCGTCGTGAACCAGTGCTCGTTGAGCTGGCTCGGAAACTCGACGAAGTCGCGTAGCGTATTCGTGCCGGCAAGCGTCGGGTAGTCGACGTGGGAATTCAGGCCGTGGAGCGCGTGGCCGAATTCGTGGAACAGCGTGCGCGCGTCATCCCAGGAGATCAGGACGGGCTCGCCCGGCTTGCCCTTCACGAAGTTCGCGTTGTTCGACACGATCGGCGTGATCTCGCCTTTGAACATCTCCTGCGTGCGGTACTCGCTCATCCAGGCGCCCGAGCGCTTGCCGTCGCGCGCGTACGGATCGAAGTACCAGAGACCGACGCGCTTGGCGCCGCGCGTGACCTCGTAGACCGTGACGTCGGGGTGATAGACCGGCACACCCGCGAGCTGCGTGAACGTCAAGTTGTAGAGCTGACTCGCCGCCCAGAACATCGCGTCGCGCATCTGGTCGAGCTGGCAGTACTCCTTCACCACGTTCTGATCGAGCGCGTACTTGGCCGCACGTACCTTCTCCGCGTAGTAGCGGTAGTCCCATGGCGCGATCTTGAAA
>JBDUAS010000090.1:0-24565 GCA_040004535.1 Deltaproteobacteria bacterium | reverse complement strand
TCAACTTCCCCGACCTCGAGCCGTGGGAGCTCAAGCACACGTGCGCGCTCGACGTGGCCGAGCGGGGCGGCATCACGCTCGAAGAAGTCGGCGAGATCATGAACCTGACGCGGGAGCGCATCCGCCAGGTCGAGGTCCGCGGCCTGCTGAAGCTCAAGATGGGCTCGCCGTCTCCCGACGAGCTCGGCGCGGAGCTGCTCGCGGCGGCGATGAACGGGACTGCCGGCAAAGTGAAGAACTAGGAGGGTTCGTCGAGCCCGAGCCCGAGCCCAGCGCGAAAGCGCGGAGCCCGAGCCCGATCTTCTCCTCTGCCGGGTCGGGCGCCCCGTCGCTCGGCCCATTTTCGTCGGCTCGCGGAACCTGAACGGATTGGCTACGATCGATTCGTACCGAGCGTCGAGTCTTCAATCACGGGCTCGGGCTCGGGCTCGGGCTCGGGCTCGACGGAGACAGTGATCGCACGTTCGTGGTAAACGCGCGGCATGGCCCCACGCCGCGCACTGATTTCGGTTTCGGATAAGCGGGGAATCGTCGAGCTGGGTAAGGCGTTGGCCGAGCTCGGTTTCGAGATCCTCTCGACCGGTGGCACGGCGACGGCGCTTGCGGGCGCCAAGGTCCCGGTCACCCAGGTCTCCACATTCACCGGCGCGCCGGAGATCCTCGACGGGCGCGTGAAGACGCTGCACCCGAAGATCCATGGCGGTCTGCTCGGCCGTAGTACCCCGGCCCATGTCGCCGAGATGGCGACGCACGGCATCGAGCCGATCGAGATCGTGATCGTGAACCTCTATCCGTTCGAAGCGACGATCGCGAAGGCGAACGTGCCATTCGACGAGGCGATCGAGAACATCGATATCGGCGGGCCGTCGATGCTGCGCTCGGCCGCGAAGAATCACGAGCGCGTCGCGGTCGTGGTCGATCCGGACGATTACCCCGCGGTGATCACGGAGCTCCGCACCGGAGCGATTTCTGCGGCGGTGCGGTTGCAGCTCGCGCGCAAGGCGTTCGCGCACACGGCGGCGTACGACTCGGCGATCGCGGCATACCTGACGTCCGTCGACGAAGCGGCGGCGACGTCGCGCGACAAGGAGCCGGCGCGCCGGGCGTTGCCCGACACGCTCGGGATGCAGTGGAAGCGGCTGTACGAGCTGCGCTACGGCGAGAATCCGCACCAGAAGGCGGCGTTCTACGCGGACGCTCGCTCGCCGCTCGCCCATTCGAGCAAGCGGCCGACCGTCGCCGGTGCCGAGGTGCTCGGCGGCAAGCAGCTGTCGTACAACAACATCCTCGATCTCGATGCGGCGCTCGGGCTGTGCCTCGAGTTCACCGCGTCAACCGCGGTCGTGGTCAAGCACAACAACCCGTGCGGCGTCGCGACGCATGCCGACCTCGCGCAGGCGTACTTCAAGGCGCGCGAGGCGGACGCGCAATCGGCGTTCGGCGGCATCGTCGCGGTCAACCGCGAGGTCGACGAGATCCTCGCGAAGCTGCTCGTCGAGACGTTCCTCGAGTGCGTGATCGCGCCGGGCTACTCCGCGGCAGCGCGCGACCTGCTCGCGAGCAAGAAGAACCTCCGCTTGGTCGCGGCCCACGGCACGTGGGCACCGCCGACCGACCAGCTCGCGTGGTCGTTGCGGACGATCGCCGGTGGGGCGTTGGTCCAGACCGTCGACCACGGCATGGTGGATCTCGCGAATGCAAAGGTCGCGACGAAGCGCGCGCCGACCGAGGCCGAACGCGCGGACCTCGCGTTCGCGTGGCGGGTGGCGAAGCATGTGAAGTCGAATGCGATCGTGTTCGCGAAGGATGGCGTGACGGTCGGCATCGGCGCGGGCCAGATGTCGCGTGTCGATTCGGTGCGGATCAGCGAGCGTAAGGCCGGCGACAAGCTGGCGGGCAGTGCGGTCGCCTCCGACGCGTTCTTCCCGTTCCGCGATGGCGTCGAGGTGCTCGCCGCGGCGGGCGCGCGCGCGGTCGTTCAGCCTGGCGGCTCGGTCCGCGACGAGGAAGTGATCGCTGCCGCCGACGAGTCGGACATCGCGATGCTGTTCACCGGCATGCGCCACTTCAGGCACTAGCGAGGGAGCCGCTATGAAGTTCCACCCTGTCGTTCCGATCTTGCGCAGCTTCGATGAGGGCAAGGCGACGGAGTTCTACGTCGACTGGCTCGGCTTCAAGATCGACTGGAAGCACCAGTTCGAGCCGGGGCTGCCGCTGTACATGCAGGTGTCGCGCGGCGATTGCGTGCTGCACATCAGCGAGCACCACGGCGACGGCTCGCCGGGTGTGCACATCCGGATCAAGGTCGACGAGCTCGAGGCGTTTCACGCCGAGATCACCGCGAAGCAGTACAAGAACTATCGCCCTGGGCTCCAGGACCAGGAGTGGGGCACGCGCGAGATGACGGTGCAGGACGGCGCGAGCAACAAGCTCACGTTCTATCGAGATCTCAAGGCCTAGGCGAACCGCTTCAACGCCGCAAGCACGAGGAACGTCGCGCACGCCGTGGTCGCCGCGACGCCGCAGCCTTTCGCGAACACGAGGCCACGGCTGCCGTCGCCCCACAGCTCGCCGGCCGCCACCCGGTCCAGCTCGGTGCTCGCGTACCACCATGCGATCGAGCCTAGTGGCGGGCAGGCCAGTGCGCAGATCGCGAGGAACATCGCGACCGCGACGTGCGGCGACCGACCTGGAAGGGCACGCGCCGAGCGCCGGGGCAGGGCCTGCAGCTTCAAAGGGACGGGCGTCGCCGTCACGCGTGGAACCCGATCCAGATCAACAGCAGTAACGAATAGACAAGCGTCGTGATCTTGGCGAGCGAGCGTGCGTGATCGAGAGAGCGACGCCGGTCCCCGCGTAGCGTGCCTTCGTCGATGTTGCGCATTTCGTTGATCGCGTAGCGCCACGCGCACGGCGCCACGAGCGGTGCGAAGATTCCGACGACGGCCAGGATCGTCACGAGCAGGGTCTCGGGTTGGGGGAGGTGGGCATCGCCAGCGTCGAGGTAAGGTTCTGGTCTCATGTCGGGCCGTATCGGCCCGTGGCGGTCGAAAGTTGCTGCTAGATTCGGCGCGTGAAGATCCTGGTCATCGGCAGCGGCGGACGGGAGCACGCACTGGTCTGGAGGCTCGCGAAATCACGGCACGAGCTGCTCGCGGCGCCAGGCAATCCGGGCATCGCGCAGCTGGCGCGGTGCTTTCCGGTGGCGGTCGACCGCCATGCCGAGCTGGTCGCGCTGGCGCGGGAGCAGCGGGTCGACCTGGTGGTGGTGGGACCCGAAGCACCGCTGGTCGCGGGGCTCGCGGACGAGCTGCGTGCGGCGGGCATCGCGACGTTCGGCGCGAGCGCTGCGGGGGCCCGGCTCGAGGGCTCGAAGGCGTTCTCGAAGCAGTTCTTCGCGCGTCACGACATCCCGACCGCGAAGTTCTTCATCGCGAAGACGATCGCCGAGGCCGATGCCGCGATCGACGAGCTCGGCGCGTGCGTCGTGAAGGCCGATGGCCTCGCGGCGGGCAAGGGCGTCGTCGTCGCGGCGGATGAGGCCGAGGCCAAGGCGGCGGCGCGCGAGATGCTCGATGGCCGTTTCGGCGCGGCGGGCGCGACGCTCGTCATCGAACAGAAGATCGCTGGCAGAGAGGTCTCGGTCCTCGCGATCACCGACGGCAAGCGGCTCGAGGTCCTGCCTGTCGTCGAGGATCACAAGACGATCTTCGATGGCGACCGCGGCCCGAACACCGGCGGTATGGGCACCGTGTCGCCGGCGTGGACCAGCGATGCCCTGGTCGCGCGCGTGATCCGGGAGATCCTCGAACCGACCGTGCGCGGCCTCGCGGCCGACGGCATCGACTATCGAGGGGTGCTGTACGCGGGCGTCATGGTCGATGGCCAGGGCAACCCGTGGCTGCTCGAGTACAACTGCCGGTTCGGCGATCCGGAGACCCAGCCGATCATGGCGCGCACGATCGGCGACCTCGGCGCCGTGCTCGCGGCCGCCGCGCGCGGCGAGCTCCATCACGGCGTGCTCGGCTGGGATGCGCGGGTCGCGGTCTGCGTCGTCGTCGCGGCGGCCGGCTATCCGAGCTCGCCGAGGACCGGCGACGCGATCCGGATCGGCGCGGTGCCCGACGACGTCATCGTGTTTCACGCCGGCACGGCCGACCACGACGGCACGCTGGTCAGCGCCGGCGGCCGCGTGCTCGGCGTGACCGCGCTCGGCATCAGCGTGCAGCAGGCGCGCGAGCGTGCGTACGCCGCCGTCGATGCGATCGAGCTCGCCGGCAAGCAGGTCCGCCGCGACATCGGTGCGCGCCGGTAGCACCGACGTAAGTAAGTGATACGTTCGCGCCCATGCCGCAGATCGCGGGGTTCCGCGGAATCCTCTGGACCAAGGTCGATCCGAAGCTGGTCGGCCAACCGATCACCGATCCGCGCGCGCGCCTCGAGCGCGGCGAGCTCGTCCGCGATCCGACGCGCGCGGTCTATCGCTATCACCAGGTGTTCCCGGCCGGCAGCCGCACGCTGGTGCGCAAGTCGTGGTTCGCCGCGGTCATGCTGACGCCGTGGACCGACAAGGAGGTCAAGCCGCACGAGGCCACCGACGCGAAGGCGCGCGAGCACGCGGTCGCCGGGATTGCCGCAGCCGGCATTCACACCGACGCGGTGCTCGCGGGCTATCGCGACGCCGCCGGCGAGGTCGACCGGTTGTTCAAGAAGACCGAGTCCGAGCGCGCGGTCGTCGACGTCACGACCGCCGACGGCACGGCGCACAAGCTGTGGCGCGTCCAGAGCGCCGAGGTGATCGGCAAGCTGCGCCCGCTGTTCGCGCCGAAGAAGCTGCACGTCCTCGACGGCCACGCGCGCTACGAAGGCATGCTGGCGTACCGCGACGCGCTCGCCGCGAAGACACCGCTCGTCCAGTACTCGTCCGCGAACTTCGGCCTGATGTGCCTGGTCAACCTCGACGACCCGGCGCTCGCCGCCGGTGCGCGGCACCGGATCGTCCGCGGCAGCGCGGCAAAGCCCGCGGACGTGCTCGCGAAGGCGAAGTCTTTCTTCATCATCGACAAGCTCGTCGGTGCCGCGAAGGATCTCGGCAAGCAATTCGCCGCGCTCGCCGATACGGTCGCGCACCAGCCCGCGTTCGTGGTCGTGTTCCCCGGCGACGCCGATGCCTACAAGCTGACCCTGTCGCCGGAGGTCAGCCCGATCGCGGAGGGTGTGAAGATCCATCGCGCGATCCAGAAGTACGACCCGGTCGTCGTCGACGCGCTGTTCCTCGCGAAGGTCGCGCCCGGCGCAGAGATCGAGACCGTGCTCGATCCGAACGCCGCGATCGCGGGCGGCGAGGGCGTCGAGCTCGGTATCGTGTGCAAGCCGCTGTCGATCGATCAGATCACGCACGTCGACGAGGTCGGCGAATTGTTGCCGTTCGGCTCGACCGCGCTCCATCCGCCGGTCGCGCGGCTCGTCAGCTATCTGGTCGACCCCGACGAAGACGTTATTTGAACCGGCGCAGCTCGACGGGCTTGTCGGCGTAGCCCGAGTCGGCGATCGCCTGCTCCTTCGGCGAATCGAACAGCGTGTGCATCATCAGATCTTGATCGTCGAGCACGCCGATCGTGCCACGGTCCTCGACGAGCGCCCCGACGTGGCGCGGGAACAGGATCAAGTCGCCCGGCCTGGTGAACGGCACCGGCTTGCCGGCCGCGTCGCGATAGATGCCGTCGTCGCCGCGCGTGCCGGATGCGAGCAGCTTCGTGATGTCGGGTAACCCGCCGGTCCAGGTGTACGCGAGCTTCTTGCCGGCGCGGCGCGCGCCGTAGACGACGAAGTCGGCGCAGTCCGAGCCCTCGAGCCGCTCGCTCTCGTGCGTCGCGTCCGACAGTCCCGCCGAGGCCCAGATATAGGGCTGGCCGTACATCTCCGTCAGGTAGCCGAGGTACGTGTCGTCGCGCCGGATCGTCACGCGCAGCACCGCGTCCGTGAGCCCACCGGAGCCACGTCCGCGCTTCGCTTCCGGACCGGCGCTCGCGACGGTCGCGTCGCCCTGCGTCACCACCGCTTGAAACCGCATCGTGCCGACGCCATGACCGTGATCGGTCGTCAGCGTCGGCCGGACGTCCGCCGCGAGCAACGTTTCGTGCGCGTCCCCGATCGCGGTCGCGCGGTATTCGATCTCGGCGAAGTGAAACTCGCCACCCTCGGTATTCGAGTAGCTCGCGGCCGCGGGCTCGACCCGATTCCACGCGATCGAGAACCGCGGCGCGTGCGCGAGCGGCTCCGGATGAATCGTATGGCCGCCCAGCTTGGCCTCGCTGACATCGGCAAACACGCGCTTGCCGGAGTCGATCACCGCGTGGATCGTCACGTGCTGGTTCACACGCGCATACGTGGGGCGATCGGTCGCGACCGCGTCATCGACGCTGGCGACGAGGTGAACCGACGCGATGCGATCGGTGTTTGCCGGATCTCCCCAGTCCGGAATGACCACACGAGCTGCCGCGTCAGATCTTGATGTTTCGACGGCGATCCGTTCCGGCACCGGCGCGCTCGAAGCATTCGTGCACGCGACGAGCGCTACGAAGAAAATTCCAGGCCGCACTCCGCATACAACGCGCGAGCTGGCTCACTCATTTCCTCGTCGACGATAGACCGGGAATTCGGGTTGTGATCGGGTAGTTGAAATGACATCGTGACTTCGTCGTCACCTCGTTGTACACGCATCGTCTTTGGCGAATGCGACTGTGATCTTGAGGAGCGAGAGAACCATGTGGAGCTTGGCTGATCGGATGGTGAAGGCGGTATCGGACATCACGGTGGGCACCGTGATCGTGCTGGTGCACGTCGTACTCGCAGACCGCAACGCGCGCAAAACGCCGCCGCGGATGCAACGACTTTCGAACTGAGAGCTCACGCGCCGCACGCGGAGATCGCGTGCGAAGTTGCAAGCCGCGCGTGAATGTCGGACGCTTCTGCTACGCGATCCGTGATGCGAGTTTCTGCAAGCGTTCGCCGAGCTGTGGTTGCTGATGCTCCCGCACTCGCCCACCTGGTGAATCGGGCCTACGCCGTCGAACAATTCTTCGTCGAGGGCGACCGCACCGATGCGGCGGAAATCGCCCAGATGATGACGACGGGCACGTTCCTCGTCCTCGATGGCGTGTCGGAGACCGAGCGCGGCCTCGCCGCTGCGGTTTACGTCACGGTGACGGGCGAGCACGGCTACTTCGGCATGCTCGCGGTTGGCCCCGGTCTGCAAGGCCAGGGCATCGGTAAGCGTATGGTCCGGATCGCCGAGGCGCTCGCGGAGGCCGCGGGTTGCACGCGAATGACGATGAAGATCGTCAACCTGCGCGAGGAGCTCGGTCGCTGGTATCGCTCGCTCGGCTACCGTGAGGTCGGGACGACGCCGTATGTCGTACATCGCCCGGTCAAGCGCAGCTGCCACTTCGTCGACATGGCGCGCTCGCTCGGAGCGCCCGCCGTACTCGCGGCCTGAGCCGCCGCGCGGTACAATTTGCGCCTATGCGCTTGGTCTGCGGAGTTGGACTACTGGGCCTCTTGGCAGCCTGTGGCAGCGGTGGCGGATTTCCGGATGCGCGCCCGATCGACGCGGCACCGCCGACCGGTACGTTCACGCTCGACTGGTCGGTCAGCGACGCGATGGGCCAGGCGATCACGTGCGACCAGGTCGGCGGCCAGACCGTCACGGTGCTCGCGCACAACCGCGGGTTCCAAGGGGGCGAGACCGAGCCGTTCATCTGCTCGACCCTGATGGGTCAGAGCCCGGGCCTCGCGCCCGGCATCTACGACTTCATGTTCGAGCTCGACGCGTCGAGCGGCGTCCTCGCCACCGCGCCGGGGCAGTTCGGAATCCAGATCGATTCGAACCAGAACGTCCGGCTCGCCCCGCTCGCCTTTTCGCTCGACGCGACCGGCGGCATGAACCTCCACCTCGCGACGAACCGGGCGGGCGGCAACTGCGGCGTGCCGCCGAACGGCGGTGGCATCACGTCGACGACGATCACGCTCGTCCACACGTCCGATTCGACCTGCCAGCCGCTGACGCTCCAGATCGCCGCCGGCGCGACCAAGCCGGCAAGCATGTACACGATCAACTGCACGACCCCCGTCGTCGGTCCGTGCATCGAGAGCGATCAGGCGATCACCGCAAGTGGCTTCGCCGCGGACAGCTACCAGATTCACATCAAGATGAATCAGGCCGTGAACGTGTGCTGGACGAACAACGACTCGATCGTCGTCCCGCCGCTGTCCGCGACGCTGATGCGCACGCTAAACCTCTTGTTCGCGAGCGCCAACGTCGCGTGCATGTAGGTAGACTGCGGCGGTGGTGCGTCGTGACGACGACGGTGGTCCCGCCGGTACGCCGGACGGAAATCCGTCATCACGCTGGGGTGATCCAACGGGTGACCAGCACCGTTCGCTCGAGAGCTCTCCCGCAAGCCGTGAGCGGGAAATCCGCACGCACGGTTTCTACGGGGGTCGTACGGAAACTCGTAAAGAGGGAAAGTAGATCTACCAATGGCGGCCGTCCAGCACTACAAGCCCAACCTGCGCGACGTGTTCTTCAACTTGTTCGAGGTGCTGTCCATCCAGACCAGCGTCCTCGGCAAGCCGCCGTTCGAAGCCATGGACGAGGCGACCGCGCGGCAAGCGCTCGAGGGCTTCCTCGAGGTGATGCAGGCGAAGTGGACGCCGACGTTCGCCTCCGGCGACCTCGAGGGCGGCGCGCACTTCGACGGCAAAGGCAAGGTCACGCTGCCGAACGGCTACAAGGAAGCGCTCGCGGCCTACTACGACGGCGGCTGGAACAACTTCGAGTTGCCGGAGCGCCTCGGTGGATTCGGCGCGCCGCCGACCGTGCGGTGGGCGGCGTTCGAGATGATGGCCGGCGCGAATCCGTCCGTGTGCTTCTACGTGCTCGGCTGCTTCATGACGACGATCGTCGACGCGCTCGGCACGGAAGCGCAGAAGCTCCGTTACGTGAAGAACATGGTCGACCGCCACTGGGGCGCGACGATGGTGCTGACCGAGCCGGGTGCCGGCTCCGACGTCGGCGCGGGCACGACGAAGGCGACCCACGTCAAGGACGACGAATATCTGCTCGAGGGCGTCAAGCGGTTCATCACGAACGGCGACTTCGACGGGACCGAGAATATCGTCCACATCGTGCTCGCGCGGCCCGAGGGTAAAGGCCCGGGGACGAAGGGGCTGTCGTGCTTCATCGTGCCGAAGGTGTGGGTCGAGGAGGATGGCTCGCTCGGCGCGCGCAACGGCGCGGTCGTGACGAAGGTCGAGCACAAGATGGGGATCAAGGGCTCGGCGACCTGCGAGCTCACGCTCGGCGATGGCGCGCCGTGCCGGTCGCTGCTGCTGGGCAACGTCCACGAAGGCATCGCCCAGATGTTCCACGTCATCGAGTACGCGCGGATGGGCGTCGGGACCAAGTCGATGGCGACGCTGTCGACCGCGTACCTGAACGCGCTGGAGTACACGCGCGTCCGCAAGCAGGGCCCGGATCTCGCGAAGCAGACCGACAAGGCTGCGCCTCGCGTCGAGATCCTGCGCCATCCCGACGTCCGCCGCATGCTGATGTTGCAGAAGGCGTTCGCCGAGGGCCTCCGCTCGGTCGTGCTATGGACGGCGCACGTCCAGGATCAGGTCGTCCAGCAGGGTGGCCACGGGGCCGAGGCAGCGAAGCAGTTCGATCGGTTGAACGACCTGATGCTGCCGCTGATCAAAGGCTACGGCTCGGAGAAGGTCTACGAGTTGCTCGCGCTGTCATTGCAGTGCTTCGGTGGCTCGGGCTACTGCCAGGACTATCCGATCGAGCAGTACATCCGCGATCAGAAGATCGATTCGCTGTACGAGGGCACCACCGCGATCCAGGCGCTCGATCTGTTCTTTCGCAAGATCGGCCGCGACCAGGGCGCGACGCTGCAGGCGCTCCTCGGCCAGATCAAGCAGACGGTCGAGACGCTACCCGCCGAGCTCGCGGTGGAGAAGGGCGCGCTCGCGAAGGCGCTCGGCGACGTCCAGGGCATCATGGCCGCGATGCTCGGCAAGGTCGGCCAGAGCGTCTACCACGTCGGCTTGCACGGCAACCGGATCTTGTTCTCGCTCGCGGAGCTCGTGATCGGTTGGCGGCTCGCCGTCATGGCGAACGTCGCGCAGAGCCAGCTGGCGACCGCGCAGGGCGAGGACAAGGCGTTCTATACGGGCAAGCTTGCGAGCTCGCGGTTCTACGCGCAGACCGTGCTGCCGCAGCTCACGCTGAATCGCCAGTTGATCGAGGCCGGCGACCTGGCGCTCATGGAGCTCCCCGACGACGCATGGTGACATGGCGGACCTGATGCATCCCGAATGGGCCCGGCGGTTCTACGGCATGGCCGTCCCGTACGACGTCGTGCGCGCCGCGAGCGACGAGCGGCTGACCGATCGTTCGGTCACCGATCTCGTCGATGCGCACCTCGCGATCAACTTCGGATACTTCGGTGCGATCGACAAGACGCTCGCCGGGTTCGTGGTGCTCGACTCGACCGGCGACGACTACACGTTGCTCGACGTCCGCGACAGCGGGCAGGTATGGTGGCAGGACCACGAGACCCGCACGGTCGAGCTCCGTCACGACTCGCTCGCGGCGTGGCTCGCGCGCAGCGATGGCCAGGCCGAGACGCCGAAGCTCGCGCCGCGCGGCACGCGTGCGATCACGACGCCCGCGTTATGCGCGCGTTACCAGTGGCTCGTGTGGATGCTCGCTCGCCCCCTCGAGCGCGACGGCAAGCCGATCCAGGAGATCGAGTATCTCGTGCGCAGCGGCATCGGCCGGTTGCGCCACGTCTGGCCGCGGCGCGATGCGCTCGATGCCGCGTTCGAGATCGAGCTCGGGCTCGTGCGTAACGATCCGCACCTCGCGATCTACTGGCTGTTGCACGTCACGGTGTTCGCGGATCACGCGCGGCGGCAGCGGCTGGTCGACGCGATCGGCGACGCCGCGGCCGAGCTCGTGCGCGCGTTCGTCGCACGGTTCGGGGCGTTGCCGATCGCGGGCGACGTACCGGTCGTCCCGGGATTCCGGGTGCGGCGCGCGCTCGCGCAGACCTACGGCGAGACCGAGCTGTTGCCGGATGACATCCCGCACGTTTGCCTGCTCGCGCTCGAGCTCGATCCTGCGACGAGCTCGCTCGTTCACGCACTGCAAGTCTCGACCGGCCTCGAGCGCAGCGTGCTCGCGGTCGACGCCGTCGCCGAGGTGATGGCGCGAATCCCGGCGGCGACGCCGGGCGTCGAGCTCGTGCGCGCGCTGCTCGCGAAGCGCGTCGGCGCGAAGGCAAGCCCGCACGCCGACGCGCTCGCGCGGCTGCTCTCGGCCGCGCCGGATCCGTGGTGGTACGCGCTCGAGGCGCTGTGGCAGGTCCACGAGCTCGCGTACGACGGCGCGGCGCTGGTCGCGGCGACGCGGTCCTTGGTCGCGCGCGATCGCTATCACCGGCGCACGCTGCAGATGGCGATGCGCTCGGCGCAGATCGCGAACGAGCCCGAGGCGGTCGTCGACGCGCTCGAACGCGATCTCGCGCTCGCCGATCTAGTGATCAACCCGTTCCAGAAGCTCGTCGAGCAGCCGCGCGAGTGGCAGGCGACGGTCGCGGCGGTGCCGGCAAAGGCCCAGCGCGCGCTCGCGTGGCGCGTGTTGCAGCGAGCCGGCCTCAACAAGCCATCGCCGGAGCTCGCGGCGTGGGCGGCGGAACGAGTCGTCGCCGAGCCCGCCGGCGTCGCGCTCGTCGGTGATGCGTTCGCGGCGATGGATGCCGAGACGCAGAGCGGCGTCGTCGGTGCGATCGCGCGCGTGATCGATCGCGCGGATCATCCGCTCGTCGCGATCTTGCTCGCGTGCATCGACGGACCCGAGCCGGCGCCGAATGACTTCGCGGCGCAATTCACGATGAAGCGCGCGAAGGGAGCGGCGTTGATCGCGCTCGCGCCGTGGTTCCACACGCCCGCGCTGTTCGGGAGGTTGATCGCCCTGGTCGAGCGGCCCGCGAGCGGCAGCGTCGTCGATCTGTTCTGGGCCAAGTTGTTCTCGCCGTCGGAGAAGGCGAGCTACGTCGTACCGGCGCTCGATGCCACCCAGGCCGTACGCTGTGCGAAGGCGCTGATCGCGACCGAGCTGCGCCATCCTTCGATTCACGCGCGCAACGCGGCCGGGCACCAGCTGTATCGGTTCTCTCATCCCGGTGCGGAGACGTTCCTGATCGATGCGTTGACCGACCATGGCGTGCGCTACGCGGCCGCGAAGGGCCCTGGCGGCGCCGTGCTCGATCACGGCAAGACCGAGCACGATCAGCTCGAGGATCTTGTCGCGAACCTCTACGCGGCGGTGCGCGGCCTGAAGACCCCGGCCTCGCGCGAAGCGTTGATCGAGCGGCTGTTCGCAGAGCGCCGCTCGTACTGGCGGCTCGGCTCGGCGATCGGCGAGGTGTGGTCGCCGGAGCTCCATGCGCGCGTGATGCAGCTGCTCGCCGAGCGCCGCGATGCGCGGGCCGCCGGTGCGTACGCCTACACCCTGCACGAGTTCGTGAAGAAGGGCGCGCCACTCGTCGACCTGGCGAAGCTCGTGCGCGAGTGGCAGGGCGATACCGAGGTCGCGCGAGGCTTTCTGCACTACGCGCTCGTCGTCGCGATCTGGGCGGCACTCGAGGCGCGCGACTACGAGCTCGTGCGGCTCGCGCACGAGAACGCGGCGTGGATCGCCGAGCCACCGCTTTCGCCGGATGCCTTCGCGCGCGGCCGCGCGTGGAGTAACCCGCTCGACACCGAGGATGGTAAGCGAGCACTCGCGGCGGCGCTGTCGGGCGAGGCCGCGGCGGAGCGCACCGCGCTGCAGGAAGCAGCTCTCGAGGCCCGCGCTGCCGGCAAGCCAAATCTCGAGATCAAAGATGCTGCACTCGGCCAGCTCGCGAACGCGCAGGCCGCGGCGCGGCTGCTCCACGACGCGAAGACCGGCGAGATCTGGTTTCGCGACCGCGAGGGCTTGATCCACTACTTCGACGGCTACGACGTTGTCACGGCGCCGTTCACCGCGCGGGCGATCGGGTTCGATGGGGCGGCGGCGGAGCTCGCCGGCGAGCTGGCGCTCGCGGAACGCGCACTGTGGTGGGGCCATCACGCCGAAGAGTTCCGCGACGCCGTCCGGTTCGGACGGCGCGTGGTGGTGTCCTGGGGCATCAACAACGGCTCTTTCGAGCGCTACTTGTTGAGTTTCGCCGATGCGGCGCACGCGGCTCGAGCGTTCGCGCAGCTGCGCGCAAATCCCGCGCCGGGGTTCACGGAGTCAGACGCCTACTACCTGCCGGGCAAAGGCGCGATCGTGCGCACGTACTACGTCCGCGAGGGCGCGGGCGATCCGCAGCGCCAGACGCTCGTGATCGTCGACGGCGTGCTCGAGGGTGCCGGCGATCTGGCCGGCGAGGCCGCAGCGATCGTGGAGCACACTCGGCGCGAGCTCGCGTGGCTCGCCAGCGGCGGCGTGATGACGTGTCTGGAGTGGGCGGACAACCGGCGCCGCCGGACTGACCTCACGGTCCGCGAGTGGGTAAGCAAACGCGTGCGCAGCGACGGCAAATCGGCGGCGTGGCACGTCGAGGCGCTCGCCGAGATCGGGCACTACCTCGCGGATCACCAGTTCCGGGTACCGCTCGAGGTCCAGCTGGTGTCACCGACGACGCCCGCCGACATCTCGGCGTTCGCGGCGGCGCGCACCGTGGCGGTACCGACCGCGCTCGACACCTTGTGGCGCACGATCGGGGCGGCGAGCTGGCGGCTGGGCGAACGGGGCGCGCGGTTGCTCGCGCCGCTCGAGGTGCTCGCGCGCCGTCCGGTCGCCCGCGCGGCGGCCGAGGCGTATCTCGCAAGGCTGGCCCCAGCGGCGGCGGAGCAGGCCGCGCCGATCTTGCGGTCCCTCGACGTGGTGGTCGAGTCGCTCGACGGCCGGCCGTTGACGTACGTCGCGGATGTCGCGCGCGACGACGGGCGCGTCTTCGCGCAAGCGACGGAGCACTTTCACGACTTCTGGTGGGAGTCGTCCCTCGGCTGGATGCTGGCGACCGGCTTGCTGTCGGATCTCGAGGACGCGATCGCGACCGCGGAGCCGAGCGTGGAACGGCTCCGGTACGGCGAGATGGCGAAGGTGGCGAAGGTGGCGAAGGTGGCGAAGGTGGCGAAGCCCGTGAAGGTGAAGGCGAAGAAACCGGCGAAGGCAAAGCCGAAGCCGGCGAAACCCAAACCGAAGGTGAAGGCCAAACCGACCCAGAAGGCGGCGGTGAAGACGAAACCCAAGGCCAAAGCGAAGGCGAAGCCCAAGACGAAGCCCAAGCCCAAGCCCAAGCCAAAGCCCAAGCCCAAGCCCAAGCCCAAGCCCAAGCCAAAGCCGAAAGCGCCGGCGAAGACAAAACGCCGCAGTTGACGGCGAATCGTTTGACGTCCTAGTGTTCGCAGGTTTTCGCCATGACCACCACCCAGACCGAGCGACTCGAGCCCACCGGCGAGACCCTTCAGTTCATGCAGCGCATGTGGGAGCTGGTCCACGCGCTCGACGTCCGGTCCAAGCGGATGGTCAAGTCGGTCGGCGTCACCGGCCCGCAGCGGCTCGTGATCCGGATCATCGGCCAGAAGCCCGGGCAGACCGCGAGTCAGATCGCGACCACGCTCGGCAAGCATCCTTCGACCCTGACCGGCGTGCTCGCGCGGCTCCAGGGCCGCGCCATGATCACGCGCACCGCGGATCCCGAGGATCGCCGCCGTGCGCGGTTCGCGCTGACCCCGACCGGCAAGAAGATCGACAAGCTGCAGAAGGGCACCGTCGAGGCCGCGGTCCGCCGCGCGCTGGCGCGGAGCGACGAGAGGCACATCGAATCGATGCGCGACACGCTGTCCGTCCTCGTGGAAGAGCTCGAGCGCGACGAGTGATCACGCGCTCGGCGCGAGCTTCCCGTGCATCGTCAGCTCCGGCTCGCTGCTACCGCGCAGGTCGGCGACGAGCGCCATCAACGCGATCCGCCCGCGCGGCAGATGCCAGCGCTCGAGCAGCTCCGCCGCTGCGGCGTCATTGATCCAGAACTGCTTGCTGCGCGCGAGCGTCTCGAGGATCTCGACGAACCGCTTCGCGTACGGCCGCTCGCGCGGGCCCTCGGGCGGCCCGAATGCCAGCACCAACAATCCGCGCGCGAACGCGATCACCGAGCCAGCGTCGACGTCCTCGAGCGCGGCGCACAGCTGCTGCGCGAGCGACCGCGCATCCGGCGTGCGGATCGCCGCGGCCGCGAGCGCGATCTGCGAGAGCACGTGGCCTTCCGCGAACGGCAGCTCGGCGTAGCGCTTCGCGTAGTCGCGCCAGCCGCGCACGGCGTCGTCGAGTCCGTGCACCGCCTCGCGCGGCGCGTACGGGCCCTTGTGGTGGCCGAGCGCGATCGCGGTGGTCGCGCGCACGAGCGCGTCCTTGTCGGAGAGGAGCGGGGCGGCGTCAGAATTCGTGAACGTCGGCAGCTCGATGAAGCAGCGCGCGGCACACGCGCGCAGCGTCGCGTCGGCATCGCGACGTGCGATCTCGAGGATCGCCGGCTTCGCGCCGGGCGCGAGCTTCGCGAGCTCGAAGATCCGGCGGCGGTCCGCGAGCGGAGCGGTCGCGAATTGCGCGAAGATCTGCGGCCACGACGCGTCGAGCGCCCGTGCCGTCGCACGCAACGCCGCGAGCCCGTCGGCTGCGCCACCGTTCGGTGTCGAGGTCCGCGCGGTCGCGATGCCGTCGTCGCCGGTGCCAGTGTGGGGCAGGGCGGCATCGCCAAGCTCCTGGAACAGCGCGAGCACGTTCGAGCGATCCAGGGCGGGATGGGCGAGCAGCCGCGCCAGGTACGGCACGACGCGCGCGGTCGCCGAGAACACCGCGCGGTCCGCGATCACCTCGCGCCGGATCGCGCGCAGCGCGTAGTCGCGGACGAGTGGGTCGTCGGCGACCAGCGCGCGGACCAGGCGCGGGAACCGCTCGACATCGACCTCGCGCGCACCGACGAGCTCGGCCCACGGCTCGTCGTCGATGCCCACGAGCGCCGGCGGCGTCGCGAGCTCGGCATCGTCGTGATGAAACAGCGCCTCGCCGAGCCGCGTCGCCAGGCCGCGTCCGGTCGGTTCGTGCGCGATCGCGAGCGACGTCGTGTCGACCTCGCGGCGCAACGCGCCTGCGGCGTCGAAGATCCGCCACGTCCCGAGCAGCGTGCCGATGATCGGTCGCACGACCGGTGGCGTCGCAGGGGTCACGTGCATCATCGGATCGCACGTGGCTCGGTCCGCGTGTGCGGCAGCCTCGGCGGCCAGCGTCGCGAGCGGCTGGCTCGGCGTCTCGAGCAACCCGGTCGCCGCGTGGACCTTGCCATCGTCGTGATAGAGCACGCACGCGAGCGCCGTGCCCTCGCGTCGGGCCTCGAACCGGCGCGCACCGCGCTCGCCCTTCTCGGTGACCGAGACCAGGGCGTCGCCGTCGAACCTGCGCGTCGTCTCTTCCCCGAGTATGCCGTCGGCGTGCCACATCGCGGCGAAGAGCTGGCGGCCACGCTCGTCGGTGCGCGTGCGCAGCGTCAGCCGGCCGGCCTCGCCGTAGAGCTCGCGCTGCTCGCCGTTCGCATCGCGCAGCGTCTTCTTTTCGAGAGTGCCGTCCGTCCGATACTTCGCGATCGCGACGGCCTCGCCGAGCGAGTCGCGCTGCTCTTCGTGGCGCAGCACGCCATCACGCGACCACCACCGCCACCGCCCGACCTGCGTGTTCGTGCCGCGCTCGATCTCGCCGTCGACCCAGCGCTCGATATCCGGAAACCAACGCGCGTCCGCACTCACGCTCGACGGCCGTGCCGGCAGCGGCTGGCCATCGGGTCCGCACTCGCTGCCATCGCGCGCGAAGTAGCGGATCGTGTAGTTGGTCTTGCCGTCGCGCGTGTAGTAGCGCACCGACCACACGTTCGGCGCTGCCTGCGCGAACGGCTCCAGCGTCGGTGCGGCGCTCCGGTGAAACACCGAGTCGAGGATGACGCCCTCGAGCCAATCGGCCTCCGAGGCGACGGTGCCGTCGGGATGAAAGTTGATGTTCTTGCCGTGGACACGGCCGTGGTCGTAGTGCGACTCCCCGTGCAGCGCGCCGACGCGCGTCCAGCTGCGGAACGCACCGTGGCGGCGGCCCTCGGCGTCGAGCTCGCCGTGGACCCACTCGAAGCCCGGCTCCTTCGGATCCCAGCGCGCCTCGGCGGGAACGTTCGCGGGTCGCGGCGGCACCGAGTTATCCGGGCGTGCCATCCGCGATCGATTCTACAGCGAATCGAGGAACGGGATCACCGCGGCGGCGACTCGCGCACAACCGCCCGGCGTGTGCGTCACGCGATGCGACGTCTCGAGCTGGATCCCCGCGTAGCGCTGGCCGGCGTATTCGATCCGGAGCGCCGTGCAGATCGCAGCGCCGACTCCCGAATATGGCTGGTTCGCGCGGACGTCGAGCCCGGCCGCGCGCAGCTGGAACAGCAAGCGCTCCGCGAGCGCCGCTTCGAAGGCGTGCGCCGGATCGTAGAGCACGCCGACGTCGAACGTGCGGGCCGCCGGGTCGAGCGACGGATCGAACGTGTGCGACGACAAGTGCAGCACCTCGCCGACGTCGGCGTCGTGCATCCGCGCCTGGCATTCGCGGCGGACCGCATCCCAGTAAGGCGCGTGAAAGTTCGCGAGCCGCGCAGCCCGGTCGCCCGGCGACAGATGCGCGTTGGCCGGCACGATGGCGCCGTAGCAAACCGCCGGGCAGACGTCGGGATGATCGGGACCGCGATTCAGATCGACGAACATTCGCGTGAACGAGCCGGCGTGGACCGCAATGCCGGTGTGCTCGGACAGCAGCGCGATGATGTCGTATGCGCCGTGATCCCAGCCCGCCTGCGACTGCAGCACGTCGCGGGCGACGCCAAGCTCGATGTCGGGCGGCAGCGTCCACGACGCGTGTTCGCACGACAGCACCAAGCCAGTCACAGCAGACTAGGTTATCACTTGAATGGGCGATCGGTCGCGCGAGGCACGAGCAGCGCCGCGAGCGCGGCGGCGACGACGACGACCCCGCCGTGGATGATGCCGATGTGCGGGCCATCGGCGATCCGGCAGTGCATGTGGAGCAACAGGCCACCGAGGCAGCCACCGGCGGCGCCGAGCGTCGCGGCGATCCAGCGCGAGAACACCGGGACCGCGCCGCGCAAGAAGATCGCGCCGAGCACGACCGGGACGAGCGCGGTCGCGAGGCCGAGCCACAGGCAGCCGTGGCCGTGGAGGAGGCGCGGCATCCCGTAGTCGAGGCTGACCCCCGGCACGCTCGGGTGCATGTCGAGGCCGAGCGCGATGAACGCGATTGACGTCACCGCCGTGATCGCGAGCGCCGCGCGCCACCGCGGCCGCATCGTGCCGCGCGCAGGGACGAGCGCGAAGTAGGTCGCGAGCGAGAAGCCCGTGAACCACGCGATGCCCGCGCCGAGGATCCACGCCATCGGCAACCCGGAGAGATCCGCGCGCAGCGACAGGAACGCGAGCAGCAGGCCGGCGTAGACCAGCGACGCCGCGACGAACATCCCGAGCTGGCGGATCGGCCGGCGCGGCGACACCGGCGCGATCGACGCGAGCTCCGCTTCGAGCACGGCCGACAGCTCCGGCAGGTTCGGCGGCGCCTCGGCGGCGAGCGCGTCGAGCGCACGGTCCACCGCGGGCGCCGGCACGTCGGGACGATCGGTCGCGCTCATGCGGCCTCTCCCGTCGCGGTCTTCGGTTTCTTGCCGAGCAGCCGGCGCAGCGCTTCGTAGCCGCGATGCGCGCGGACCTTCATCGCGCCGACCGAGGTTCCGGCGATCGCGGCCGCCTCGGCGACTGACTTACCCTCGAGCTTGGTCAACACGACTGCTTCGCGCTGCTGCGTCGGTAAATCTGCCAGGGCCTCGAGCGCTGCTTTCGCGAGCTCGGGGTCGGCACGGGGCTCGTCGGCGCGGTCGGCCGATTCGCCCGTGATCCCGGCCGGGACCTCGGGCAGGTCGTCGCCGCCGGCACGGACGACGGCGCGCGAGGTCTTGCGAGCCTCGTCGAGGAACGTCCGGTGCGCGATCGAGTAGAACCAGGGTAGCGGGTCCGCTCCGACGACGTAGGCGCCGCGAGCGCGGTGAATCTTCAGAAACGTCTGTTGCAGCAGGTCGTCGGCGACGGCGCGGCTCTTCGCCAGCTTGTTGAGGTACCCCAACATTCTCGGCGCGACGAGCGCGTACAGCTCCCGAAACGCGCTGGCGTCACCCGCTTGGTACCGCTGCATGAGCTCCCTGGGATCGGCCATCGCGACCGACCAGGGGTATACGACGTCCAGAGGGCTTGGTTACAGGGCCAGAACGCGTGTATAGACGCGCCCATGGGACGCCGTACGAAGTCTTCACTGAAGAGCCGCCCTAAGTTCAAGCAGAAGCGCCGCCTGAAGGATCGCAAGATGAAGGCGAAGAAGAGCGCGTGGCACAAGCGTGGCCTTGCCCGCAGCAAGGCGCGTCGCGCCAAGCGCGGCAAGAAGAAGAAATAGTCAGCTCGCGAGCGACCAGGCGATCAGCAATTGACCGGCGTAATAGACCGGTAACCCCCACACGCGATTGCTGAAGCCCTTCGCGACGAACTTGTCGCGTGCGACGGCGAGATCGCTGGCGAAGAACAGCACCGCGCCTGCTGCGAACAGCTCGCGGCGGTGAAGGTCCATGCCAGCGATCTCGGTGCGCATGAATGCGAGCGCGGCGACGACCATCGTGAGGATGACGGCCACGTACGCGATGACCGGAATCCGCAGCGAGCCGAGCTTGGGCCACAGCCAGACGAGCGCGCCGAGCCCGACGACGATCGGGACGATCGCGTAGCCGCCCGCGGCGAACGGCCAGGTCCGGGGCGGCAGGTACGTGCCGACCGCGACCGCGAACGCGAGGTGACCGAGCAAGAACGAGCCGAGCCCGGCGAGAAAGCCGTGCGGCGAGAGCAGCGCGACGTCGCCGACCGCGCCGAGCACGAGCCCGGCGAGGACGGCCATCTCGAATTCGTGGATGTCGCCGCGGCTCGCGGCGCACACGCCGACGAGGATGAACGCGAGCGACGCGAGGGGCTTCGCGACGAAGCGCACGCGATCGGCGTCGCGGTACTCGCCGGCGACGAGCACGCCGCACGCGAGCGCGCACAGGACGGTGAGGGCGATCAACAGCGTCATGGGACCTCCCACCCGGCGAGGTAGCGGACCACGAGATCGAGGCGGTCCTGGCCCCAGACCGCGTGATTTCCGCCGGGCGTTTCGACGACGAACGACGGGACGCCGAACAAGCCGGCGTCCTTCGCGGCGGTGGTCTCGCGGACGAGCGCGGCCTTGACCGCCGGATCAGCGGTGCGCTCGACCCAGTCGCGCGGCAGGCCCTGCGCGTCGAGGATCGCGCCCAGCGTGGCCGGATCCTCGAGGTCGCGTTGCTCGGCCCACATCGCCCGAGCGAGCGCGGTCGCGAGGCGAATCCCCGGTTCGTAGCCCTGCTCGGCGGCGAGGATGCAGAGGCGTTGCGCCGCGATCGTGCGCTGCGGGAACTTCGTCGGCATCGCGAACGGCTGGCCCCACCAGCGGGCCCAGCGCTGCATCTCGGTCGAGGTGTAGCGCAGCTTCGCCGGTGTCATCGCGAGCAACGGGACGTCGGCCTGACCGATGTCGCGGAACAGTCCGCCGAGGAGGATCGGGTGAAGGACCGGTGTCGTGCCGGTGACGCTCGCGAGCGCGGGGAGCTGGGTCAGCGCGAAGTAGGCGAACGGCGAGGACACGTCGAAGTAGACGTGGAGTGCGTGAGGCGACTCGAACGGAACGATGTCGCGGCCGAACGTGCGGGGGCCGCCAGCAGGTGCTGCATCCATGTCCCAGCCGGCGAGGGCGGCCTCGACCCACGGCAGTCGATCCTGTCCCCAGATCAGGCGCTGTGGCTCCCGCAGGATCCATGCGGGCGCGCCGAAGATGCCGAGCGCGATTGCTTCGTCGGTACGACGACGGAGCGCTTCTTTGATCGCGTCGGTCTCGGCACCCGCGACCGCGGCCGCGATTTCTGCGGCCGGTACACCGGCACTCCGCAGCGCTGCCTCGATCACCACATCCTGCGTGACATCCTCGGCTCGCTGCCAGTACGCCGCATAGATCGCCGCGATCGCCGCTCCCCACCTCGCCTCCGGCAGCCCCAGCAGCACGCGCAGCGCACGCACCGTCCTCATCGGATGCGCCGCAGGCATCTGGAGCGGCACGCCAAAGATCGCGGCCCAGCGCTGCATATCGCGGAGGTTGTGCGCAGCCTTGGCGGCGCCAATCGTCGCCATCGGTCCGTCACCCGCGCCGATCCCCCGAAACACCCCGCCGAGCAGCATCGGCTTCCACGCGAGCTCGACGCCGGCCGCACGGGCGAGCCCGGGCGCCTTCTGCGACGCGAGATAGGCATACGGGCACGAGAAGTCGAACCACAGCTCGAGCACGGTGAAGATGCTATCCGACCTGTCCCACTCGTTCGATGCAAGAGGGCATTCCTCAACCCTTTCAAGCTGGCAGGCACACGGCTAAACTGGCCGAGTTCAATGGCCAAGTTGGTCGACGGGTTCAAGGACGGGAAGCCCGAGCTCGGGCGTCGTACATTTCTCGTGCCCGAGAATCACTCGGAAGTGCTGGCGCTCCTGTATCACGAGCAAACCGGCATCGTCGGCGGCCTCCCCGTGGGCCCTGTGACCACCGACCCGTTCGGGGCCCATGGCATTCGCATGTATCCCGATCAGGATCCGGTCGTGCTAGAAGAGACGCGTCGCTACTTCGAGAAGCTCGCGGAGCGATTCTCGAATGATCTTCCGAAGGCGTAGCGGTGTGGCGGCAGTGGCCGCCCTGGTGTCGGCGTGTAGTGGTGCTCAGAAGCAGCCCGAAGGCGGCTGCACCAAAGACACCGACTGCCGCAACCCTCGCATCTGCGAAGCCAACGTTTGTACCGATCCCCATTCCCTCGCCGCGTCCCGTGACGGCGGCGCCCCCGTGACCAACCCCCATCCCGTCAAAGGCTCCGCTCCGTTCGCGATGTTCGGCGGCGATGCCCGCCACACCGGCAAGCGTGGCGGCCCGGCTCCGGCGTCCGCGCCGAAGGAGCTGTGGTCGACCGACGTCAAAGGCGTCGTCGCCGGCTCGCCGACGATCGGCCCCGACGGCACGATCTACGTGACGTCGCACGAAGGCTCGTTGTTCGCGATCGATGCCGCCGGGAAGATCAAGTGGGCGTTCAAGACCGGTGACCGCTCGTGGTCGACGCCGGCGGTCGCGCAGGACGGCACGATCTACATCGGCTCCGACGACGATCACCTGTACGCGGTGAAGTCCGACGGCGCGCTGAAATGGAAGCTCCGGCTCGGCGACTGCGATCCGAAAGGCTTCGGCCCCGAGTCGTCGCGCTGCGATGTCGACGGCGGCCCGACGATCGGCCCCGACGGCACGATCTACGTCGGCGGCGACGGCATCCACGCCGTGTGGGCCGACGGCTCGCTGCGCTGGAAGGTCGCGACCGCCGAGCACGTCGCGTCGACCCCGGCGATCGCGCCCGACGGTACGGTCTACGCCGGGTCGCAGGACGACGCGCTCTACGCGATCGCGCCCGACGGCGCGCTGAAGTGGGAGATTCGCACCGGCGGCGACGTCGATGCGGCGCCCACGATCGGTGCCGACGGCACGATCTACGTCGGCAGCGACGACAAGAACTTCTACGCGATCACGCCGGCGGGCCAGATCGCGTGGAAGGTCGTGACCGGCGCCGACGTGCGCGGTGGTGCGGCGCTCGGCGCCGACGGCACGATCTACGTCGGCTCGCACGACGCCAACCTCTACGCCATCGCACCGACCGGCCAGGTTCGATGGAAGCTCGCCGCGGCCGATAAACTTCAGGGCACGCCCGCAATCGCGACCGACGGGACCATTCTCGTCGGCGCGGAAGACGAACACGTCTATGCGGTCGCTCCCGACGGCACGCTGCGCTGGACTCTCCAGTTCGATGGCGATGTCGACACCACGCCCGCGATCGCCGCCGACGGTACTGTGTACGTCGCCGGCGACGACGGGCATCTCCATGCATTCCGTTAGAAAGAACACTCATGTCTAGTTTCGATCGACAGGCGATCCTCGATTGCCTGTCCAAAATTGTCACCCCCGGCATCAAGCTCACGGCGCTCGCCGACGAGCTCGGCCTGCGCAAGCACGAATACGCGGAGCTGCGCGAAAAGATCCTCGATCTCGTCGAGGACGGCACCGTCGTCGTGCTCACCGGCGGCGCGTTCGCGCTCGCTCCGAGCGGGCGCCCGGCCGATCCACACGCGAAGCCACCGCCGCCACCGCCGGCTGAACCGACCGCGCGGCTGCGCACGATCAAGAAGCCGCCGCCGGCGCCACCCCCGAAGAAAGCGGTCGTGAAGCCCGCGAAGCACAGGCCCGGCCTGCCGTGGCGTCCGCCGGCGGCGCTGAAGGTCGCGCCGGTCACCGAAGAATACGATCCGGAGACCGGCGAAGTTCGCGCGGTCGCCGCGAGCCCGGTCGCAGCCGTCGCCGCCGGCACGCCCGGCAAGGGCGTCCCGGTCACCCGTGCGGCCGCAGCGCCGCGCGAGACCGATCCTCGCTTCACCGGTCGGATCACCGTCCACCCCGCAGGCTACGGCTTCGTCAACACCGACGACGGCGAGACCGTGTTCGTGCCCGCGAAGTATCGCAACCACTCGCTCGACGGCGATCGCGTCATCGTCGACACGTGGCCCGGCGTGCGCGGCACCGAAGGCCGCGTCAAGGAAGTGCTCGCCCGCGGGCGCGCGCGGCTGACCGGCATCCTCCGCCGCGTCGGTCGCGCGGTGTACCTCGAGCCCGATGATCCGCGGATCGCCGCGGACTACGGCCGCGTCCATCTCGACGATGCGCCGATGGGCAAGGACGGCGATGCGATCGTCGTCGAGATCACGCGCTACCCCGATGCCGCGCGCCGCGAGATCGCAGCGAAGCTCTTGAAGGTCCTCGGCGACCCCGACGATCCGCGCACCGAGATCGAGAAGATCCTCGCGGTGTCGATGATCCCGCTGGAGTTCCCCGATGAAGCCGAGGAGCAAGCGGCGCACACGCCAGGGGAGCTCGGCCCGGCGGACTTCGCGGATCGCATCGATCTGCGCAGCCGGCGGTTCGCGACGATCGATCCGGAGACCGCGCGCGACTTCGACGATGCCTTGTGCATCGAGACCGGGCCGCACGGCGGCCCGCGCGTGTGGGTCGCGGTCGCGGATGTCTCGCACTACGTGCGCTGGAACGACGCGCTCGATCGCGAGGCCGCGATCCGCGGCGTCTCGGTGTACCTGCCGGATCGCGTGATCCCGATGCTTCCGCACCAGCTGTCATCGAACATCTGCTCGCTGCTGCCGAACGTCGATCGCTGCGCGATGGTCGTCCGGC
>JBDUAS010000089.1:0-24610 GCA_040004535.1 Deltaproteobacteria bacterium | reverse complement strand
CGCCGGCGAAGCCCTGCTCGGTGCCGTAGTAGACGCACGGGATGCCGTCCCACGTGAACAGGTACATCAGCGCGGCCTTGAGCTGCCCCCAGTCGGTCTTCTCGAACATGAAGCGCGGCAGATCGTGGTTGTCGAGGAAGTTGACGAGCACCTGGTTCGGCGCGAGGCCGATGCCACCGTCGGCCGGCTGCGCGTGCGGCGTGGCGCCGAAATCGGGCCCCGTCGGATAACCGTTCGTCGCGCACCAGCCCGAGGCATCGGCGCGGCCCATGCGCGCGTCGTAGAGGCACTCGAGGTGCTTCGTCGGCAGGTTGCTGCCGAACACGTTATCGATGCCCTCGTACTTCTGCGAGAAGTAGAACACCGAGTCGAACCGGCCGAACGAGCCCTGCGCGTCCTTGCCACCCATCGTGTACGCGCCGATCAGCTTGTCGTTGCCGTCGAACGCTTCGCCAAAGATGAAGAAGTTCTGCTTGCCGAGCTTCTTCGCTTCCGCGCGCATGCCGTCGGTGAAGTCGCCCCAGAACCCGCGCTGATTCAGATCGAGCTCCGGGCGATCGATGTGCTTCACCGTATCGATCCGGAAGCCGTCGAAGTCGGCGACGTCGATCCAGTACTGGAACGACTTGATGAGCGCTTGCTTGACGTCGTCGTTCTCGGTGTTGAGATCCTTCAAGCCGCCCGGGAAGTCGCCGGTCGTCTCCTGTTCGCGCACGAAGTCCGACGAATAATCCGGCTCGTGCCACCACACGTAGACCCGGCCTTTGCGGTGGTACCAGCTCGGATCGTCGAACCACGCCTTGTCGTCGGGCCAGTTGAACCACGCGGGCGGGCGCGGCGGGATCGTGCGGTTGTCGGCGGGCCAGTTCGGGAACCGCATGTCGGCGGGGCCCGAGAACCCGAGCGAGGTCCAACCCTGGACGCCTCGAGGATCGTAGTCGGGGTCCCACTCGATGATCCGCTCGAGGTAGTCCTTGCCCTGCGTGCAATACGTCAGCTCGTCGGCCGAGCATTGATCGGGATGCTGCGCGCAGATCTGCAAGCACGAGTGCGAGAACCCGCCGCCACTGAGCGTGTCGTCGGGTTGGCCGTTGCCGTTGATGTCGTAATAGAACAGCTGGCCGACGTGGTTCGTGACGACGTCGAGGATCACGAGCATGCCCTTCGCGTGCGCCGCATCGACCAGCTCGCGCAGCTTCTCGAGGTCGCCGAAGTGAGCGTTCGGCCGCAAGAAGTCCTGCGTCCAGTAGCCGTGGTAGCTGGCGAAGCCGGCGTCGTCCTCGACGTTCTTGACGACCGGCGAGATCCACAGCGCGGTGACGCCGAGGTCCTTCAGGTAGTCGAGGTGATCGATCACACCCTGCCAGTCGCCGCCGTGGAACTTGCCCGGCACGGACGGCTCGACGTTCATGTTGTTGTTCGGATCACCATCGGCGAACCGGTCGACCATGATCTGGTAGATCACCTGGTCGCGCCAATCGATCGTGTCGTTCTTCTGGTGCGGCAGGTCCGCCGGATGCTCGAGATCCGAGGCGCCACCGCACGCGGCCAACGTCGCCAGCGTCGATAAAAGCGCCAAGGAACACAGCGTTCGGATCGTCATCGCGGGCGGCATCGAGAGCACGATTCGTGCCCCGAACGGCTCCCGCGGATCAACATGTTACTGATCACATCCCGGGGTCGTATGGTCCTCACGTTGCCTATGGCAACAGGGGCAGTTTGTGCATGTTCCGAACAGGGGCAAGCTGGCCGGCGCTACGTTACGATGTCGTCGTGGCTGTTACGGAGACCCTGCGCACCGTCCTCGACGCCGGTGGCGCCTCTCGGAGGCTCGACGAGCTCAGCACTGCCCGCGTGATCCTCAAGATCGCCGAGCAAGTGCACGCGGCTCAACAAAAGGCCGGCGCCGGAAAAGCGATCGGACCGCTGACTCCAGCCAGCGTGTCGATCGAGACCGCGACCGGCGCCGTGAAGCTGGGCCTGGCCGAACCGACCGCGTTCGCCTACGCCGCCCCGGAACAGATCAATGGCGGCGAAGGCGATCGCCGGAGCGACGTCTGGGCACTCGGCGTCGTCATGTGGGAAGCGCTGACCCACCAGCCGCTGTTCGAAGGCGGCGACGACGTCGCGATCAAGGCGGCGGTCAAGCAGCAGATCGTCGATCCACCGGCGACGCTGAACGCGAACATCCCCGCCGAGCTCAGCGCGATCTGCATGCGCGCGCTCGCGCGTAATCCCGCGGATCGCTACCAGAGCGCGAAGGTCATGGGCGCGGAGCTCGAAGCCGTGCTCGACGACGCGGGCTACGGCGATAACGACGACAAGCTGCGCGAGTACGTGGCGACGCTCGGCCAGCCCAAGCGAGAGGCGAAGCTCTCGACGCCGCCGCTCACGGTGACGCCGGCACAAGGCCTCGGAGTCTCGGACGCGCTGACGCCGCCCGCAGACATGTTGACGCCACCGCCCGGCCCGCCGTCGTCGACGTCGCCGGGTGTGGTGATTCCACGCGGCGATGCGGCGCCACCGGCGAAGATGGCACCAACGCCGATCACGGTGCCCGCGCGCGCGGTCGGCACGACGCCGCCGGCGTCCACGCCGATCGAGAAGCCGGCCGAGAAGTCGGATCGGACGAGCCGGCCGAGCATCCTCGATCAAGAGCCCGCGAAGCCGCCCGCGAGCATGGTCGCGACGTCCGCGGGCTCGCTCGAGACGAAGGTCGAAGGGCTGTCGCCGTCGAGCTTCCTGAAGTCATCTCCGCCCGCTGCACCGGCGAATCCCGGCGCGAATCTCGCCGCGGCGCTCGCGAGTGCAGGAACGCAAGCGCCTCCGGCGGTCGCGAAGCCGGCAGCTGAACGGGTCGGGTTTCAGACGATCCAGTCGGCCGCGGCGCCGATGCCTCCCGCCTCGAACGTCTACGTTGGCCCGGCGACGATCCCGATGGCGCCCGTGCTGCCGAAGATCACGTCGAGTGGCACCGCGCAGGGATTCTCGTCGGCGGCGGCCGCGGCGCACGAAGCACCGCCTGTGACTGCGGTCGAGATCCAGAAGCCGGTCGACGTCGCGCACGTGCCGTCGCTCGTCGTATCCGCGGCAGCCGCGAACGCCGCGGCGTCGTCATCGCTGCCGCCCGCGGCCTCGTCGCCCGCTGCCGCGAATGCAGTAGGCGCCGCCACGATCCCCGCGAAGCCGACCGCGAAGCGCGACCCGACCCCCGCACCGCGCACACGCGCCCCGACGAATCCGCCGGATCCAGCGGCGGTCGTATCGTTGCCAAAGGCCGGCCGCGAGTCCGCCGAGGTGCTCGGCGGCTGGGGTTGGGGCACCGACTCGCATCCCGCGATCAAGCCCTACGATCCCGAGGAAGACGAGATCGCGCATCCCGGCACGAACAAGCGGCTCTTGTTCTACGTATTCGGCGGCGGCTTCGCGGTCGTCGCGATCATCTTGATGGTGGTGTTCGCGTTCGGTGGCAGCAAAAAAGCCAACGACGACAAGCTCGCCGTGAAGACCGGCAGCGGCTCCGCCTCGGCCGAGATCGCATACGGCTCCGGCGTCGAGTACGGCAAGGCGACTGGCGATCCGACCGGTGGCTCGGCGATCGCGTCGGGTGTGGGAGCCGACCTCGGCTCGGCCGGCTCCGCGGAAGCGATGGTCGGATCCGGCGCCGGCTCGGCCGTTGCAGACACCGGGTCGGCGATGATCGCGAGCCCGGGAAGCGACGTAGGGTCCAACACCGTGGCGGCAAATCCCCCGCCCGTCATCCCCGATGCGGCGATCGCCCACACCGCGCCGCCCGATGCCGCCCCGGTCGCGGCCAAGACCCCCGAACCGGTGAGGCCGAAGGCGCTGGTGAAGCCGAAGCAGCCCGAGCCGAGCTGGGCGAAGCAGCCCGTCGCGGTCGCGTCGCACCACACCGACAGGCACGTCGAGACCAAGCGGCCCGACAAGCACGTCGATCGGCCGCCGCCGCACATCGCGGATCCGTTCGCGACCCAGCATCCGCCGGAGACCCCGCCGCCGAAGGTCGATGCCGAAGCGGCGTATCGCCAAGGCGTGCAGTTGTTCGCGCGCGGCGACACCGGCTCCGCGTTGCAACAGATGCGCAGCTCGATCGCGAGCAACCCGGAGTACGCGCCCGCGTGGCGCGGCCTCGGCCTCGTGTTCGAGAAGATGGGCGAGAAGGATCAAGCGCGCTCGGCCTACAAGCGCTACTTGAAGCTCGCGCCCTCGGCTAACGATGCGGATCAGATCCGCAATCGCATGGAGAGGCTCGGATCATGAGGATCATCACGCTCGGCATTCTCGTCACCGCATCGGTCGCGAGCGCCGCCCCGCGCCACGTCCTCGTGCTCCGCGCGGAAGGCAACGCCGATGCGGCAACGCGCGCGAACGTCGATCAACAGGTGACGAAGCTCGCGAAGACGCTCGAGGGCAACATCGAGGTCGGCGAGATCACGTTTGCCGATGCGTCCGCCGCCGTCGGTTGTAGCGGCAGCGAAGCGCAGTGCCGCGACGACGTGCTTGGCATGATGGGTGTCGACGAGCTCGTGTCGACGAGCGTGAGCGCGATGCCGAGCGGGGATATCCGCGTGATCGTCCATCGCATCCCGAAAGGCGCTGCGACCAAGGACGCGCAGACGACGGTGCCGACGGGCACGCCGCTCGACGCGAAGATCGCCGCCGAGATCGGGCCGATCTTCGGTGTGAAGACGAAGCCCGCGACGCCGGCGCCCGCGACGCCGCCGGTCGCGAGGACGTCAACGCCACCGCCGGTGGTGACGAGCTCGACGACGGTGGCACCGAAGCCGACATCACCGACGCCGACGACTGGAGCCGGCGCACCGGTCGGTGCATTCGGCAACGCGCCCGTGCCGGCGAATCCGTCTTCGATGGGTGGCCCGATGGGTGGCCCGCCGACCGGCGCACCGGTGCGGACCGCACAACTGGATCCGAACCAGGACCCGATGACGCCATCGAATGGCGCGACGCCGCTCGATCAACCTCGCAGCAGCCACGCCGTCACCGGCCTGGCGATCGGCGGCGGCCTCGTCGTGCTGTCGGTGATCCTGTGGGCCGAGGCCAGCTCGGTCCAGAACGACATCAACAATGCACCGACGCGCACACCGACGGACTTCAAGAATCTGAAGGACCTCGAGGCCAAGGGCGACGGCTACTCCGGGCTCGGTAACCTGACGTTCATCGGCGGTCTCGTCGTCGGTGGCATCAGCGGCTACTTCTTCTACAAGGACCGCAAGGCTCACTCGTCGTCGCAAGCGCGGATCACCCCGACGCTCGTCGACCACGGGGTCGGGCTCGCATTCACCTATGGAGGTCTGCCATGAACAAGCTCGTATTCGTTCTCGCGATCCAAGTGGGCGTCGTGTTCGCGCTGGCCTCGAGCTGTTCGATCACGCACAAGAGCGGTGACTATGCGTGCACGAAGACCTCCGAGTGCGATACCGGCCGCGATTGCGTCGACGGCTTCTGCGTCATCTCGGGCACCCAGCAGATCGACTCGCCGACGCCGAGCGATGGTCACGGAAGCGGTAGCGGCAGCAACGGGTGTCCAGCGCAGTGCACGAGCTGCAGCGTCAGCCAGAAGACGTGCGTGATCGATTGCCAGGGCGCCGACTGCAGCAACACCGTCACGTGTCCGCCCGGTTACTCGTGCGATGTCAAATGCGATACCGACAACTCGTGTCGCAACGGCGTCGTGTGCGCCGGCACGACCAACTGCAAGGTCGAATGCACGGGCAGGAACTCGTGCCAGAACGTGCAGTGCGGGACGAGCGCGTGCGATGTCGAGTGCAGCGGCGTGCAGTCCTGCAAGACCGTCGCATGCGGCGCGTCGTGCGCGTGCGACGTGCGGTGCACCGGCACCCAGTCGTGTGGCGACACGATCACGTGCACCTCGCCGGCGTGTCACATCGCGCTCGGCTGCTCTTCGCTGCCGACGACGTGCCACAGCTGCATGTAGCGCTAGACGTTCAGACGCACGGTCGACGCGACCTTCGTCGTCTGCAGCCCGACGTTGCCGTTCGCCAAGAGGCAAAGCGTGTAGTGCGCGAGCGCCGTCGAGGTCGGGCCATCGATCACCGCGCCGGTCAGCGTGAAATCCGCGCCGTGCGCATTGCAGTGGAACTTCGTCGACTGCACGCTCAACGTCACGCCCTGGTGCGTGCACCTCGACGACACGGCATAGAGGCCGCCGGCGTCGCGCACGATGAACATGGCGTTCGCGCTGAGATACTTCGGCGTTGTCGTGAACGTCGAGGGCGCGCCGATATCGGTCGCCGAGCCCGTGCACATCGCGGCGCTCGTGCCCGAGCCCGAGCCCGAGCCAGAGCCCGAGCCCGAGCCAGAGCCGGTCGCAGATCCGCTGCCGCTGCCTCCTCCCCCGCCGCCACCGCCACCGCCACCGCCGCCACCCCCGCCTCCGGTCGACGCATCGGGAGACGTTCCATCGCCGGTACCATCGAGCCCGCCGGTCTGGACGACGCCGCTACCGTTGGCCGTGCACGCGGCCACGGCCGCCGCACCACCCACACAGGTCAACGCGCAGAAATCGCGCCGGGACAGATCGCGAAGTGCGGGGAGTCGTTTCATCACGCGCAGTAGAGCGCACCTCGGCGCACCCGCGATCCTCATGTCCCTCACACCATGTAGCGGCTCTAGCCACCGCTGAACCGCAGCGTGTAGCTCGCCGTTCACAGCGCTCCGCCGTTGCGGCGGCGAAGTCTCAGTTGCGTGCGATCTCCTCTAGTTCCGAACCGTGTAGCTGTTATCGCACCGCTCTGAATCCTATTTGCTCACCTGCTTCGCGGTCGCGTGCTCGACGATCTGCGGCGCCGTCGCGACCCAGCGATGGTAGCTGCCTACATGCGACAACCGCGCACGGCGCTGTTGCGACGCTACGGGGCCGCGAGGACGAGCGCGGCGCGCGGGGGAATCGTCGCGGGCGCGGTCACCGGCGGACCTCCGAGCAGGTCCGTGTACGTGCCGGCCGGAAGACCGTTCGCGGGCTGTGCGGTGTCACCACGATTCATCGCCACGAACACCGTGTCCCCGGTCGTCGCCATCTTGTAGACGAACGTGTCGGTGCCCACGGAGAGCGTCGTGCGCGTGCCGCGGCGAGTCGCCGGGTGCGCGGTCCGCATCTTCGCGAGCGCCGCGAGCCGGTCGTGCAGCCAGGTCTGATCGGCGGTGTAGCCCGCCCACTGCATGAAGTGACGGTTGTCCGGATCGCCGGCGCCCGCCATGCCGTACTCGTCGCCGTAGTACAGCATCGGCAAGCCGGGCGTCGTGAACAGCAGCGTGTACGCGACCGACAGGCGCTGGAACGGGCTCGAGGTCAGCGGCAACAGCGGCTGGTTGTTCCACGCGTTCGACTTGCCGCCGTCCCACGGATCGAACAGCGGTTGATCGAGCGCGTGCTCGATCGCGCGCGGCACGTCGTGGTTGCCGAGGAACGTCGACATCACCGCGCCCGACCCGTAGTAGCCATCATTCGAATCGAGGAAGCCGACCAGATCGCTCATCTGGCCGCTGCGGTGGAGCAGCGTCGCGAGCATCTGACCGCGCAGCGGGAAGTCGAACTGACCGTCGAGCTTCGTCGTCGGATCGATGTACGACTTGATGAGGTCGCGATTGCCGTCGAACGTCTCGCCGACCATGTAGAACGGTTGCTCCCATGCGAGCTCGCCGTTCGAGCGCGCGCGCATGTCTGTGAACCACACGGTCTCGACTTGCTTGACCGCGTCGAGCCGGAAGCCGTCGATGCCGAGCTTTTGTGCCCACATCACGGCGTTGTCGACCGACCACTTGCGCGCGTCGGCGTTCAGCATGTTGAACGTCGGCAAGAACGTATCGAACCAGCACACCGTGTTGAACACCGGGCAGCCTTGGCCGCACACGCAGTTGCCGCCCTGGCCGTTGTCGTTCGGCCAGAACCAGCCGGGGTTCTGGAGGTAGGTCGGGCTGTCGGTCGTGACGTGATTCATCACGTAGTCGAGCAGCACCTGGATGCCGCGCGCGTGCGCGTGATCGACCATCGTCTTCAAGTCGGCTTCGGTGCCGTAGTGCGAGTCGATGGCGGTCTCGTCCTTCGGCCAGTAACCGTGATAGCCGGAGTACTGGTGGCCGTCCGAGCCAGGAAAGCTCGCGTGCGTGTTGTCGAGCGGCGACGTGATCCAGATGACGTTGATGCCGAGGTCGGTGAAGTAACCGGAGTCGATCTTCTGGGTGACGCCCGCGATGTCGCCGCCCTGGTACTGGCCGGGATACTCGGCACCGGCGACGGTGGTGTCGTTCGTGACATCGCCGTCCGCGAACCGATCGATCAACAGGAAGTACATGATGCCGTCGCGCCAATCCATCGGAGTGCGCGTGCTCGGGCAGTGATCGCAATCGACGCGGACGACCGAGTTGAAACCGCCGGCGCCGTCCGGCGTCTTGCGCGCGTTCGCGGCGTCGGCTTGCCAGGTGCCGTCGACGACGAACTTGTAGACGATGACCTGCTCGTCGTTCGCCGGAACGGTCGCGGTGAAGCCGCCGGCGATCGGCGTCATCGCGATGCCGGTGGTCCAGCCGTCCGCGGCGAAGTCGCCGCGCAAGGACACGTTCGTCGCGTTGCCGTGGAACTCGATCGTCTGGGAGCACGCTGGCACCGGGGGACATGCCGGGCCGGCATCGCTCCCGCCGGTCGTGCCGCCATCAGTGTCGTTGTTGCCCGGGTGCTGCGACGACGGGCAACCGGCGAGCAGCACGATGCAGGTGACAACAGCGAGGCGCACGAGGCTGAGCGGTCATCAAGGATCGTGCCGTGGGTCGGGGCAGATTCGCGGCGAAGTCCCTCTGACGTCCCGCATACTTGAGATCGGGTCGTGCTGCGACTGCGCCATCCGCGTTGCGATCGGCAACACCAGTGGCCAGCGGACCCCCACGATCTTGCCCGTCGATCCCCGAAGGTGTAGTGATGCCTTCATGATGCGCGGGGTCCTTCGCTCCTTGTTCGTGGTGTCCCTCCTCGGTGGAATGGCGTTCGCCGGCGACCCGATGCCGACCGAGCAGGCCGCGGATCCGAAGCCCGCGGACTCGAAGTTCGAGACCGTGAAGCGCGACCCGCCGACGGACGTCGCGCCGGCCGGGGCGAGCAGCAAGCACGCGAAGAAGTCGAAGCACAAGAAGTCGCACGAGGCGCGTAAGGCGCCGAAGCACCACAAGCACAAGCACCACAAGGCGAAAACGAAGTAGTTGCTCCACTCGCCGGCGTTGCCGAAGGCAACGTCGTTGTCGCGGTGTTCGCGGCAGATCTTCGAGATGATACGTTGCGATGCGGGCATGCTTCGTGCTCGTGTGCCCGCCGCGATGCGCATCCGGCTGGCAGTTGTTCTCTTGCTCGGAGCGAGCAGCGCGTGGGCGCAACCCGCGACCGCGGATCGACCAGCGGAGCCGGCGCAGACGCCAACCGCTGCAACGCCAGCGACGCCGTCGCCGTCGACCGAGCCGCCGCCGGAAGGCGCGCCACCAACGAGCTCGCCGCTCGAGCAGAAGCCCGTCGCGCCGCCGATCGCGCCAACGGTGGAGCCACCCCACGCCGCCATCGCGCCGGCCGCGTCGGCGCCGCCGGTGAAAGGTGATCCCGACAACGGGTTTCGGTTCGGCTCGTACGGCCGCGTGCTCGCCGGCGACGATCTGCGTGGCGGCAAGCCCGAAGAGATCGCGATCGTCGCGCACGCGCCGCGGATCGTCGAGCCCAGCTATCTCGAGCTCGACACGAGCTATGGCTTCACGACCGAGCAAGGCCTGAAGCTGCGCCCCGTGATCACGCTCGCGTTCGATGGCACGCTGTTCCACGACACCGGCGAGTTCGACGCGCACCCGGCGCTGCGCAACATGTATCTCGACGGTCAGATCACGCACGAGCTGAGCGCATGGGCCGGCTCGCGGATGTATCGCGGCGACGATATCTACCTGCTCGACGACTGGCCGCTCGACGATCAGAACATCGTCGGAGGCGGCGTGTTCTTGCACCATCCGATCGCGAACGACGCCGTCGAGCTCGCGGTCGCAGGTGGCCTGAACCGCCTGAACGATCCATTCCAGTACCAGGTGATCGAGGTCGCGAACCCCGTCCAGGGCGAGACCACGGTGCTCCAGCTCGACCGCCAGCGCGTGATGGCGAGCGCGTCGGCCGCGTATATCAAGGACGGCGGCCCCGGCGATCTGTCGATCAAGACGAAGGTCCACGGCGAGCTTCACGAGCTCGGCTCGGGCGACTTCAAGAACGACGACGGCACGCTCACCCACATGCCCGCGGACTCCGGCTACCTCGTCGGTGCCGAGGTCAGCCTCTACGGGTTTCAGCCGGTCGACTCCAAGTTCCGCCGCCACTTGAATCTGTTCGTGCGCTACGCGAAAGGACTCGCCGCATTCGACGAGCTCCAGCCGCCGACCTCGCTCGGTCCCGATCGCACCGTGTCGCGCGCGAACGAATTCACGTTCGGGATCTCGGGCAACTACGATCACGCGCTCGGCAACGTGATGCTCGGCTTCCTGACCCGCGACTTCAACGACTCGACCGGCGAGGACAGCTCGGCCACCGGCTGGGAGTACGCCGCCGACATTCGCCCGCTCGCGAAGCTCGGCAAGGGCTTCTTCGCCGGCGCCGACCTCTCGTACCAGGCGCGGTTCCCGCGCGGCCTCAACAACATCACGCTGCGCGCCGAGGATCCCGCGGTGTTCGAGATCGCGCCGATGCTCGTGTTCTCACCGATGGGCCCGTCGGGCTACGACCGTCCCGAGCTCCGTCTCGTCTATCGCGCCGCGCACCTCAACGAAGGCGCGCTCGATCTCTACGTGCCCGACGATCCGCGCCACAGCCACGACTGGGTCCACTTCCTCGGCGTGCAGGCCGAGTGGTGGTTCAACTCGACAACGTACAAGCGCTAGTCGCGCCACTCCGCGCGGTGCGGCAGTCTGATGGCTCGCCGCGATCAATCTAACGCCAGCGTGCTCCGTTGAGCGGCGTACAAGCGCTAGCCTCGACGACATGAAGCTCGCAATCCTTGGGGCGACGGGAAAGACCGGCGGGCATGCGATGCAGATCGCACTGGCGGCCGGCCATGACGTGCGTGCGCTCGCACGCGATCCGGCGAAGCTGACCGCCAAGCATGCCGCGCTGACGGTCGTGAAGGGCGACGCGACGAACGCCGAGGACATCAAGATGCTGGTCGCGGGTTGCGATGCGGTGATCGCGTGTCTCGGTCCACCGCACCTCAAGACGACGACGCTTCGCCAGGACGCCGCGCGCGCGATCGTCGCCGCGATGGAGGCGACCGGCGTGAAGCGGATCGTATGGCTCTCGGCGCTCGGCGTCGGCGACTCGATGCCGCAGATGCGCAAGACGTCGTTTCTCGCGGCGCGCGTGTTCGTGCCGCTCGTCGTCAAGAGGACCTACGTCGACGCGCTCGCGGCCGAGGACGTGCTGAATGCGAGTGGGCTCGACTTCGTGCTGTGTCGTCCGCCGGGACTCACCGACAAGGCAGCGACCGGAACGATCGTCGAGGTGCCCGCCGATCAGAAGCTGCCGCGGCTGCGCTGCACGCGCGCCGATGTCGCGAGCTGGATGGTGAAGGCCGCGACGACCAGCGCGTTCGATCGCCAGGCCGTCACGATCTGCTAAGAGTCATCGGCAGCCGACACGTTCGACGTCGACGAGATCCGGGGTCACGATCCCATCGTCGATCGGGTGCATCACCGAGCTCGGATCGTCCAGAGGAGTGATGTGCTCCAAGCCGAGGACATGACCTAGCTCGTGAACGAGGATCTCGTCCTCCATCTCGGGACGGACGTTGTTGATCCAGACCTTGTCGTCCCACGTCTCGCCCGCGACCGTCGGGCCGACATCGATGGATGCAAACTGTGTCGGAGTCACTTCGTACACGGGCCCCGTTCCAAACGCGCCCGAGAACACGTCCGGGCAGCCGAGCGTCTGTTGCCAGACGACGACGGCGGCATCCACCCTTGCGGCGAACTCCGGCGACGAGCCTGCCGCTGCAACCGGGCGTAGGGCCGGATCCCACGCGACGGAGCTATTGCAGCCCACGAGTGACACCCACGCCACCACCGAGATCACAGCACGCATCACACGCCCTCCACCCTCCATGGTCGGCCCCTTCGAGCGGCGTTGGGTTATGCGCGGGGGCGCTGGGTGACGGACTTTTGTAGGTGGCCGTGCTACGGGGTAGTCATGCGGTTCGCGCTCGCGTTTGTCCTCGCCTTGGCCATCACCGCCTGTCACAGCGACCCTCAACCGGCTCACCCCGCTCCCGGTGAGGTGCCGCCGCTCCCGCCGGCGTCGGGCACGCCCGTGGGATATCTGATCGATTCGTCGAGCGACTTGAACCTGCGCGACGACCAGCTCCAGAAGTTGAAGGACATCGACTCGAGCCTCGCGGCGCAGAACGCGGACATCGATGTCCAGCTTCGCCAGATCGAGAAGCCGGAGCCGGAAGAACAGCTTTCGCCGCAGGACGTGAAGCAGGGCAAGAAGCGCGATCGGAGGAACATGGCGCCCGGCCAGTCGACGATCACGAACTCCGACGCGGGCAAGCTCCACCAGATGCACGCCGACAATGACAAGGCCGCGCTCAAGCAAGCGTGGGCACTGCTCGATGCGACGCAGAAACCGATCGCGAAGAAGATCCTCGAGGAACGCGGCGTCGAAGTGCCGGGCGAAGTGAAGAAGGCCGATAGCCACGAGGACAGCGCAGGCCAGCCGCTCCCCGGCATGGAACCGTAGCGCGACACCACGCGACACCCGCGTATCACGAGAGGTCTGCGCTAGATCTCGGCGCAAAGCTGGGTCTATGGTCCGGCCGTGCGCACAACACTCTTCATCCTCGTCCTCGCCGCGACTGCGTGCTCCAAGAAGGAAAAGGAGAAGCCGCCGGCGCCTCCACCGCAGCCGACCGTCGCGCCTGACCAGGCGAAGAACGACGCGCTGATCGCGGAAGCGAAGCAGTGGGTGAAGGACGCCGATCCGAAGCTGCGCAAGCTCCAGGTCGACGCGTCGGTCGCCGAGTGGACGAACGAGACCGACATCACGAAAGAGCACGAGGCCGCGACCGCGAAGGCGAGCGAGATCGCGAGCGTCGAGATCACCAAGATGGTGAAGGAGGCGCGCAAGTTCGATCCGATCAAGGACAAGCTCGATCCGGATACGAAGCGCCAGCTCCTGTTGCTCACGTTCCAGGCGACGCCCGCGCCCGACGACCCGAAGCAAGCCGCCGAGCTCGCGCAGACCGCCACCGAGATGACGTCGCTCTACGGCAAGGGCGTATGCACGCCGACCCCGGGCGGCGGCTCCGGTTCGGGCGCGAAGGAGAGCTGCCAGGACGTCGAGTTTTGGTCGAAGCAGCTCCAGCACGAGCGCGACCCCGCGAAGCTGTTGAAGACGTGGCAGACCTGGCACGACGCCATCGGTCACGCGGAGCGCGATCTGTTCGTGAAGTATGTCGGGCTCGCGAACGCGGGCGCGAAAGCGATCGGCTTCAAGGACGTCGCCGAGCTGTGGCAAGCGGGCTACGACATGCCGGCCGACAAGTTCGCGCCGGAGGTCGACCGGTTGTGGAACCAGGTCAAGCCGCTGTACACGCAGCTCCACTGCTACGCGCGCCGCAAGCTGAATGAAAAATACGGCGACAAGGTCGTGCCGAAGACCGGGCCGATTCCGGCGCACCTGTTCGGCAACATGTGGTCGCAGACCTGGGAGTACCTCTATCCCGAGCTCGAGCCGTTCAAGGGCGTCGCGCCGATCGACGTCACGCCCGTGCTCGCGAAGAACTACGACGCGCAGAAGATGGTGAAGATGGGCGAGGCCTTCTACACGTCGCTCGGCATGGACCCGTTACCGCAGACGTTCTGGGAGCGGTCGATGTTCACGAAGCCGAAAGGCAAGGACGTCGTGTGTCACGCGTCGGCGTGGGACGTCCAGTTCAACGACGACCTCCGGATCAAGATGTGTATCAACTTGAACCAGGAGGATCTGTGGGTGATCCACCACGAGCTGGGTCACGACTTCTACTTCCAGCACTACTACCAGCTGCCGATCATCTATCAGGGCGGCGCGAATGACGGCTTCCACGAGGCGATCGGCGACACGATCCAGCTGTCGATGACGCCGGAGTACCTCCACGAGAAGGGCCTGCTCGACAAGGTCGAGAAGAACGACAAGGCTACGATCAACCAGCAGATGAAGGTCGCGCTCGAGAAGATCGCGTTCCTGCCGTTCGGCATCAAGGTCGACAAGTGGCGGTGGGACGTGTTCAACGGCTCGGTCAAGCCCGAGCAGTACAACCAGCACTGGTGGGATCTGACGAAGCAGTACCAAGGCATGGTGCCGCCGATCGAACGCAGCGCGACCGACTTCGATCCGGGTGCGAAGTTCCACGTCGCGTCGAACACGCCGTACATGCGGTACTTCCTCGCCGACATCCTCCAGTTCCAGTTCCACCGCGCGCTGTGCAAGAAGGCCGGCTTCACCGGGCCGCTCGACGAGTGCTCGATCTACAACAACAAGGACGCGGGCGCGGCGTACTCGAAGATGCTGTCGCTCGGCGCTTCGAAGCCGTGGCAGGACGCGCTCGAGCAGCTCACGGGCCAGCGCGAGATGGACGCGACCGCGATCCTCGAGTACTTCGCGCCGCTCCAGAAGTGGCTCGAGGACCAGAACAAGGGCCAAGACTGCAGCTGGTAAGCGTTTTTGCGACGCCCCTTGACAGTTTGCATAGTTCTATTATGAATAGAACTAGTGCTGATACGGATCGACGCCGCCGCTAACACGGACCTGCACGAGCAAATCGCCGCGCAGGTCCGTCGCGCGATCTCGAGCGGCAAGGTCACGCCCGGCGAGCAGCTGCCACCGGCGCGTGAGCTCGCGGCGTCGCTCGCCGTCAACATGCACACCGTGCTGCGCGCGTACGCCGCGCTACGCGACGAAGGCCTGGTCGAGATGCGGCGCGGCCGCGGCGTCACGATCGCGAATGCAGGTACATCGCGTGCGCGCATCGTCGAGCTCGCTCGCGAGCTCGTCGCGGAGGCCCGCCGGCACGGAATGACTTCGCGCGAGCTCTCGAAACTTCTGGAGGAACTGTCATGAAGGCCACGAGGATCTGGTTGGGTGTTGTCGTTCCTGCTGCGTGGGTCGTCGTCGCGGTCGGTGCGTTCGCCGTCTGCTGGACACGGCTGCCCGATCCGCTCGCGACGCACTGGGGCTGGTCGGCCACGCCGAACGGCGCGATGCCGCGGATCGCCGCGTTCGGATTGTTCGGCGGAGCGAGCGTGCTCGCCGCGATCGCCGCACGCGTGGCCATGCACCGCGAGAGAGGAATCGCTCACCTCGCCGGCGCCGCCGCATTCAGCGGAGTCCTGTTCGCGGCGCTCGGTGTCCTGACCGTGGTCGCGAATCTCGGTGCTGCGCGCTGGCAAGACGCGCGTGGCGTGGGCATCCCGCTCGCCCTCGCCTGCTGCGGGCTCGCCTGGCTGGCCGCCGCACTCGTCTCCCGCGCGGCGCGCACGCTCGAGCGCGCGCCAACGATCGGCGCACTCGCACGCCCGACGGTCGGGCTGGGCGCGACCGAGCGCGCGGTGTGGACCGCCGGTGCGAAGAACCGCGTGTTGTTCATCGTGGCGCTGCTCGTCGCGATCGGAGGTGTCGTGACGTGGGCCGGCGGCGCGGGGTGGGTCACGTTCGTCTCGTGCATCGCGGTCGCGATCGCCGTCACGGCGCTCGCAGAGGCTCACGTCCGCGTCGACGAGCGCGCGCTGACGATCGCGTTCGGTCCGATCGGGTTGCCGCGCATCCGCATCGCCGTCGATCGGATCGCCCATGCCGAGACGATGACGGTGCAGCCGATGGCGAATGGCGGATGGGGCTATCGCGGCAGCCTCACGGCGCTCGGCCGAGCTGCCGTCGTGATCCGCGGTGGTGAGGGACTGCGGCTCGCGCTGCGCGACAACAAGACGCTCGTCGTCACGGTCGACGACGCGGAGACGGGCGCCGGTTTGATCAATGACCTCGTCGCACGGCGCGGCGCCTAGTCGCGCCTGAGGCGAGCGCAAACCTCACAGCTCATTGCACGCCGCGCTGGCTGGGCCACTCGACACCACGAAGCACGAGTGACCTGACCAGGCGAATTGCCACCCCTCCCGCAACTGCTCGATCTCATGCGGATCGCCGGGAGATGCCAGTGGCATTTGGGCTGCACTAGGGGTCTGCATCCATCTTCGGCCGGGAGACTTCCAATGACCTCGACGTTCAAGAACTTTAGCTTCGCTTCGATCCTCGCCCTCGGCATCGCTGCCACGGGTTGTGCTGCTGACCAGCCGGGCACCGGTGGAGGAGGCAGCGGCGGTGACAACGGCGGCGGCGGTGACAACGGCGGCGGCAGCGGCTCCGCCACGCCAGCGCTCGACGCGAGCGGCAAGTACGCGATGCAGAGCCAGTTCGACATCGCGACGAACGTGCCCGGCACGGTCGGCGTGATCGTCAACGACATCATCGATGCGACCGACAGCCCCGACGATCCGACGCACTGGGTGCTCGACCAGATCGTCAACCAGCTGCCGAACGGCACCGCGAAGTCGCTGCTCCAGGGCGCGATTCCGTTCGTGTCGGGTTACCTGAACGACCGCGTGCTGCAGTGGGCCCCGGACTTCGTCACCACGATGGTTCAGGTCGGCAACGACTTCGGCGACATCACGAAGCACTTCGGTCTCAACGAGACACTCCTGGTCGCGACCGCCGCGACCGATGGCCAGTACTCCGGCACGCGCACCGCGCACGGCGCGCACTTCAAGATCGACACCCAGACGTTCGACCTCGAGTTCTCCGACTACCAGGTCGCGAACGTCGTCGTCCCGAACATCGGCATCCAGCTCGACACGACCGGCAAGCTGACGATCGCGCAGCACGCGTTGCCACTGCCGTACGGCGGCATCATCCACATCGGCCTCGACGCCGCCGTGATCCCGATGGTGGACGCGAACGCGCATAACCTGAACGAGCTCCTCGCCGACAAGGTCGACTGCGCCGCGGTCGGCACGTACATCAACGACGCACTCGTCTCGAACTTCGGCTTCGGCCCCGGCGCCGCGGCGATGCAGAGCGCTTGCACCGCGGGTCTCAACGCTGCTGCGAACGCGCTCTACGCGAAGCTCGACTCCGTGAGCGCGACCGCGCTCGAGTTCGATGTCGATGGCACCGCGAAGGGCGCCGACACGAACCACGACTACAAGGTCGACGCGCTCCAGACCGGCAAGTGGGAAGGCATGATGAAGTATTCCGGCACGCCGGCGCCGCTCGCGCCCGCGACGTTCACCGGCTCGCGGATGTAATTGCCCAGCGGCCTCGAACCAGGTTCGAGGTTGCTGCCGAGCGTAGCGAGGGCCCAAAAAAGGATCGACGCAAAGGGTGGTGAGCCCGAGCGTCGAGGATGGCTGGCCGACCCAGGAAATGGTTCCTGGGTCGGTTTTTTTTGGCCTCAGGCGACGGTCACCGGCTTGCCGACGAACGCGCCGTACGCCGCGGCGGCCCGCGCGAAGCCTTTCACCACCGCGGCCGGCCACGGCGCGAACGGCTTGGCCGTGATCGCGATCTGCTTCGGTTTCTGCGCGCGCGCCCACGTGCCGACGGCGACGCCGTTCGCGACGACGGTCGAGATGAAGACGCCATTACCGCCGGGCACGATCCGCTCTGCAAACTTCTCGGGCAGCGTACACGCGCGGTCCTCGTAGCCGAGGATCAGCTCGTCGAAGCCCGGCAGTGCGAGCACCGGCGTCGGCGCCTTGATCGCGAGCGTCGCCTCGTCGAAGTAGTAGTCCTCGTGCTTCGCGAGCTCCGGCGCGGCCAGCTGGGTGCCGAGCTTCGCGTCGCCGGCAGTGAGCTTGCCCCAGCGCTGGAGGTCCGCGATGGTCGCCGGCCCGTGCGAGCGGTAGTAGCGCACCGCGAGCTCGCCGAGCGCGGCCTCGCGGACGAGCTCGCGCGACGTCTTGATCCACTCGTCGACGAGCACGTAGCTGTCATCCGGTCCCATGCAGACCACGCCGGTCTGCGCGAGATAGAACAGCATGTGATAGCCGCGGTGAGGATCCGCGTTCAACTTCGCCTTGTCGAGCGCCGCGAACATGCCCTGGCGATCGAGGCGCGTGCCGGCGAGCGCCTTGCGCGCGACATCGCCCGCCGTCGCGAGCGCCTTGGCGTCGAGCTGGAGCTCGGTCTGGCGCTTCGTCAAGCCGGCGAGCACGCGCGGCGTCATCAGCGCGAGCATCCACTTGAGATCCTCAGCAGGCGTGAGGTGGAGCGTGCCGCGCATCGGCCACGACCGCACGATCGTGCCCGCGGCCAGTGCGGCGTCGACATCGGCGAGCGTCGTGCCCGGTGCGCGGAGGCCGAGCGCCCACTTCGCGCCCGGAAAGTCCTGCGCCTGGATCGCGAGCATCCACCGCGCGGCCTCGACGGGCGTCGTGAACGGGCTGCCGATCAAGCGCTGCGCGGCGAGCCGGTGCTTGGCCAGGTTCTTAATACATCGACCTATCTGACTCCGGTGCCCCTGAGTCGCGTTCGAGCTCGCCGTTGATGAAGCCGCCGATCACGAGCGCGATCGTCGACAAATAGAACCACAGCATGATCACCACCAAGCTGCCGAACGTGCCGTACACCGCATCGTACGACGCGATGTGATCGACCCATTCCGACAGCGCCCACGATACCAGCACGAGCAGCACGGTAGCGACCAATGCGCCCCGCCAGACGTGGCGCACCGTGCCGAGTGGCCGCGGCGACGGCGCGAACCGATACATGAGGACGAGGGTCACGAGCACGAGCGCGAGCATCAGCGGCCAGCGCAGGATCCGGACGAGGTGGTAGCCCTTCAGCCCCACCGCGGCGACCAGCGTCGGCAGCGCGATCAGGATCGCGAACATCACGACGAGGCCGAGCAGCGTGACCGCGCCCATCGCGAGCGTCATCAACAGTTTCTTCCCCGGCGACCGCAGCTCGCGCACCCGATACGCTCGGTTGAGCGAGACGATCAACGACCGCGCGGAGCTGCGCGCGGAGATCATCGCGGCGACGAGGCTGCCCGCGATCTTAAAGCCGAGCACGCCGTGGCTCTCGCGAGCCATCCGCTGGAGCTGACTCGAGACGAAATCGACGACCTGGGCCGGCATCACCGTATCGAGGCCCTTCAGGTGACGCTCGATCTCGTTCGGATCGACCGCGATGCCATAGATCGCGACGACCGCGGCGAGTGCCGGCACGGTCGCGATGATCGTGAACAGCGCCGTCCCCGCCGCGAGCACCGGCATCTCGCCGAGCAACGAATCACGCGCCGCGCGCAACCACCGAGCGAGGTTGACGTCACTCGTCGACAGCCACTGCCGCCAGCGCTTCCAGAAGACCACCACCTGCTACGTTACACGAGCCCGTGATCGACAGTCACTGTCACCTCGACGTCGCCGCGTTCGATCCCGACCGCGCGGATGTCCTCGCGCGCGCGGCCGCCGCGGGCGTCGAGGGCATCCTGGTCCCGGCGATCCGACCGGCCACATGGGATGCGGTGCGAGCGCTCGCCGCCGGCCCCGTGCGAATCGCGCTTGGAATCCATCCGCAGATCGTACCGGAGCTCGCCAAAAACGAGCGTGCGTTGACCGCCGAGGCGTTGGGGAACGCAGCTCGCGATGCCGGTGCGGTCGCGATCGGCGAATGTGGGCTCGACGGTGGGACCCGCTCGCACGAGCTGCAGGAGGAGCTGTTTCGGATGCAGGTCCGCGCAGCGCGGCTCGCGCAGCTCCCGCTCGTCGTTCACGTGCTGCGCGCGCACGATCTCGCGCCGCGCGTGTTGCGCGAGGAGCGCGCGCACGAGGTCGGCGGCGTGATGCATAGCTACTCCGGTGGTGCGGATCTGGTGGCGGTCTATCGCGACCTCGGCTTCGCGTTCTCGTTCGCCGGCCCGGTGACGTACGAGAATGCACGGCGTCCGCTCGACGCGGTGCGCGCAGTACCCGCCGAGCTGTTGCTCGTCGAGACCGACGCGCCCGACCAGGCACCGGCGAAGCATCGCGGCCGGCGCTCCGAGCCCGCGTTTATCGTCGAGATCATCGCGGCGATCGCCGAAGCGACCGGGCGCGCAGACATCGCAGCAGTGACCGCGGCAAACGCCCGGCGAATCTTCCGCTGGACCTAGCGATTCTCTTTGACGGTCGCGCCGTCGCGGAGCTTCGAATCGGCGGTCGCGGCCGAGGTCCCAGCGATCCTCGCCCGGCTCGCGCCGGTCGTGACGGATCTCGCGTGCTGTCGGTGAGACTTCACGCTGTCTCCAATCGTCACACCCATCGCGCGCGTAGGTAGGCGTTACGCCGCGGCGGGCCATCGGTCTACCGCTTGCTTAGTCGGTCGCTGTGCGGCGCGTCCTCCTGCTCGTCTCGATCGGTGGCTGCCTGTCATTTCCCCGAAGTGTCGAAGTGTCGGGGAGCGGAGTGACGACGGGGCTCCAGGTCCAGAGCCTTCAGTGCTCCGGCGGCGCCGCGCTCGATCGCTATGCAGCCGGCAGCGGACTGGTGCGGATCACGATCTATGACGGCGCCGGCGCGGCGGCGTACGACGATCACTCGAACGTGACCGGCGAGGTCAATGACTCGCACGACATCGACGGTGAGCCCGGTAACTGGCGGCTGGCGGTGGATCCGGGCGCCTTCGCCGGTCAGTTCAAGGTCACGCTGTCCTGTCTCTAGCCCCATTGAATCCGGGCACCTGCAGTTTTCCTGTCAGGTTCTTGCGACCTCGAAGTACATACGCCCGACATGGAGACGAAGAGCGACGGCGAGCTACTCGAGGCCAGCCGCCGTGGCGAGCACGAGGCGTTCGGCCAGCTCGTCGCGCGGTACCAGGATCTCGTGTGCGCGGTGTCGTTTAGCTCGACGGGTGATGACGTGCTCAGCGAAGACGTGGCACAGGACACGTTCATCGCGGCATGGCGACAGCTCGCTGGTCTGCGCGAACCCGGACGGCTACGGCCGTGGCTGTGCGGGATCGCGCGTAACCTCGCACGCAAGGCGCGCAAGGCACGTCGCCGCAACGAGCTCGTCGACGATGGCGAGCCGATCGCGGAGGGCACTCCGTTCGACGACGCCGCGCGTGGCCAAGTCGAACGGCTCGTCCGCGACGCGCTCGCCCGCGTGCCGTCGACGTATCGCGAAGTCCTGGTTCTCTACTATCGCGAGAACCAATCGACCCGCGAGGTGGCGACGGCGCTCGGCATCACCGAAACCGCCGTCGAGCAACGGCTGTCGAGAGGCCGTCGGCATCTCGCCGACGGTGTGACCTCGCTCGTCGAGCGCTCGCTACGTGGCGAACGCCCGCGTCGCGATCTCGTCGCGGCGGTGCTCGCGGCCATCGCCGTCACCGCCTTCGCTCCCCATGTCGATGCCAACCCGCGCCCGTCCGTCGGGCGCTCGAAAGGATCGACCATGTTCAAGCTCGCCCTCGCCGCGACGGCAACTGTTGCCGCCGGCACCACGATCTATCTGCTCGCTTCGCATCACGATGTAGCGAAACCGCCTGCGAAGATTGGCTCGCAACCTGCCCTGCGCCTCGGCGCCGGCAAGCTCGGGCTCGCTCACGAGCCGGCACTCGGGCCGACCGCAGCGCCGCGCCAGATCGCCTCGCGCTCGGCGGCGGAGGCAGACCTCGCGTACGTGCCCGCCGATGCCGAAGCCGTGATCGGCTTCAACTTCACCCAGCTGCAGCACAGCGCGCTGTGGCAGCAGTTCGTCGCAAAGGATCTCCTGGACTCGGCGGAGATGAAGGAATTCGTCGCGGACTGCGGCTTCGACCCGCTGGCGTCGCTCTCGCACGTCACCGTCGGGGTCAAGGGCCTCGGCGCCGGCGGGGCGGTCAGTGGCACCGTCGTCGTCCACGGCTTCGCGAAGGCCAAGGCGATGGCGTGCTTCACCACGCGCGCCGTGCCCGAGATCGACAAGGCCGGCCCCCACGTGACGGTCGATCGCGGCGTCGCGCTGATCGACTCACCCGATCGCACGAGCCACGCCGGGTTCACGTTCCTCGACGACTCGACCGCGCTCCTCGTGTTCGGGCCCGCGGCCGAGACGCGCCAGGGGATCCTCGATATCGCGAGCGGCGCTCACGGCCTGCGCGGCACGCCTGGCTTCTCCGACTCGCTCTTGGACGTCAACACCGACGCGTCGATGTGGGCGATGCTCTCCGATGCATCGGAGCTCGTCGGAACCGTCAACGGGGCGATTTCGCCATACACGCAGCAGAAGCTCGGCACGGTCTACTTCTCGCTCGATGTCACCGATGCACTCGCGCTCGATGCGGGCGTGCACCTCGGCTCGCCCGCGGATGTCGCACGCGCGGTCGCGACGATCACATCGCAGATCGACGCGTTCGATCCGAACAAGACGTTGCGCCAGTACTTCGATCAGCTCGACGTGTTCGCCGACGGTAGCGACCTGATCTTCTCCGTCGCGATCGCTGGTAACCAGCTGTTGCCGCTCGTGGGCGCGGTGGCGATGCAGCACGCCGGCTCGATCAGCGCTTCCGCGAACGTCACCGTGACTACAGACAGCTCCGACGACTAGCGCCCGGCATGCTAAGAAGCGGCCATGCCGACCCATCGCCGCTTCGACCGCGCCGCGCGCCTGATCGGCGACGAAGGTGTCGCGCGATTGGCGGCGTCGACCGTGACGGTGTTCGGTGTGGGCGGCGTGGGGTCCTTCGCAGCGGAAGCACTGGTGCGCACGGGCGTGGGCCGCTTGATCCTCGTCGACTTCGATCGGATCTGCGTGACGAACGTCAATCGCCAGCTTCACGCGATGAAGGGCACGCTCGGCAAGTCGAAGGTCGAGGTCATGGCGGAGCGCCTGCGCCTCATCAATCCAGATGCGATCATCGAGGCGCGCGCGGAGTTCTACAGCGCGGAGACCTCGGCGCGCCTGCTCGTGCCGGAGCCAGATCTGGTGATCGATGCGATCGATAACCAGATGGCGAAGATGCACTTGATCGCGACGTGTCTGCGCGAGCGGATCCGGATCGTGTCGGCGATGGGCGCGGCGGCGCGCCTCGATCCGACGCAGGTGCGCGTCGCGGACCTGAGCGAGACGAAGATCGATCCGTTCGCGCGCGCGCTGCGCCACAACCTGCGCAAGAAGTACGGGTTCGACTTCGCGAAGCCGTGTGGCGTCCAGGCGGTGTACAGCGAGGAGCCACCGATCGAGCCGCACGAGCTCGCGTACGATCACGACGGATTTCAGTGCGTGTGTCCGGGCGGCGAGAACGGCCTCAACGATTGCGCGCATCGCAATCGGGTCGAAGGCTCGAGTGCTTTCGTGCCATCGGTGTTTGGAATGACGGCGGCGTCGGTCGCCGTGAAGTTGCTGGCCGGCGCCACGATCACGCGCGCTGCCGACGTCGCATCGTGAAGACGCTCGTCGTTGCCGCGCTCGTGCTCGTCGCGTGCCGCGACGCCGCGCCGCCGCCACCGGCGCACACTGGCTCGGCCGACGAGCTCGCGTCGTACCTGAGCACGGTCGCAGGTGCCGATGAGGCGACGCGCAAGCGCGAGGTCTCGTCGTGGATCCTCGACGAGACGACGTGGAGCCGCGACATCGTCGAGCCATATCGCGCGCTCTACAACGAGTACGTCGCTGGGTTCGACGCGCACATCCCCGCGATCGTCGCGCAGCTCGCGCCACTCGGCGCGGTGACCGCGCGGCGGCACTTCGCCGGCGATCGCAAGCTCGCGGCCGCGCAGATCCGTGCGCGCTGGGCCGTGCCGGTGCAGTTCCCGAGCATGGTCGCCGAGCTCGCCGGCAAGCAGATCGAGACGGTGTTCATCTATGACGGCGCGCGCTGGCGCGCACTCCTCGGGCTCGACCAGATCGTGATGGCGCACGTCGCGGCACTCGACCCCGCGTGCGCTGCCAAGCTCGCACTGTCGGGACCGCCCGGGCGCTGCACCGAGGTCGGCTGGCTCGTCGCGGATGCTGCGTTGCGGCAGCAGCACGAACGTTTTGCACACGCATGCGCGCTGGCCGCCACGCTCTGTGGTAACCCCGGTCCATGACGATCGCAGCCGGCCAGAAAATCCCCTCGGTCACCATCAAACAAGCGACGCCCGAAGGCGGCGCGGACGTCGACCCCTCGGCGCTGTTCGCCGGCAAGAAGGTCGTGATGTTCACGCTCCCCGGCGCGTTCACGCCGACGTGCTCGCAGAAGCACCTGCCCGGCTACGTCAAGGAGCTGCCCGCGCTCAAGGCGAAGGGCATCGACATGGTCGCGTGCTTGTCGGTCAACGATGCCTGGGTGATGAAGGCGTGGGCGGAGCAGCACGATGCGCTCGGCAAGATCGTGATGCTCGCGGACGGCAGCGCGCAGTTCTCGAAGGCGCTCGGCATCGAGCTCGATCTCACGAAGGCGCAGATGGGCATGCGCTGCGGCCGTGGCGTGTTCGTGATCGAGGACGGCGTCGTGAAGTCGGTCGACATGGAAGCGGCCGGCAAGTTCGAAGTCTCGAACGTCGAGTCGTGC
>JBDUAS010000323.1:0-7439 GCA_040004535.1 Deltaproteobacteria bacterium | reverse complement strand
TCAAGCTGCACCCGGTCATGATCCAGATGCCGATCGGCCTCGAGGACAAGCTCGAAGGCATCATCGACCTCGTCGAGATGCAGGCGTTCATGTTCTACGGCGACAACGGCGAGACGATCGAACGCGTCGCGATTCCGGCCGACCTCAAGGACAAGGCCGACGAGCTCCACGCCGAGATGCTCGACCAGCTGTCCCTCGTCTCGGACGAGCTGACCGAGGCGATGCTCGAGGACAAGGTGACCCCCGAGGTCATCCGCGCCGCCCTCCGCAAGGGCACGATCGAGCTCAAGTGCACGCCCGTGATGATGGGCTCGGCGCTCGGCAACAAGGCCGTCCAGCTCCTGCTCGACGGCGTGTGCTCGTACCTGCCCGAGCCCCGCGACGTCGAGAACATCGCACTCGACCTGTCGAAGGAAGAGACCCCGGTCGTGCTGGCGTCGGACCCGGCGAAGCCGCTCGTCATGCTCGCGTTCAAGCTCGAGGACGGTCGCTACGGCCAGCTGACGTACATCCGGATCTATCAGGGCACCATTCGCAAGGACGAGTTCATCGTCAACTCGCGTAACGGCAAGAAGGTCAAGGTCGGCCGGCTCGTGCGGATGCACTCCGACGATCGCGAGGAGATCACCGACGCCGGCGCCGGCGACATCTGCGCCGTGTTCGGCGTCGACTGCAACTCCGGCGACACGTTCACCGACGGCACCGTCAACTACGCGATGACCTCGATGTTCATCCCGTCGGCCGTGATCTCCGTCGCCGTCAAGCCGAAGGATGCCGGCGCCGAGATCAACATGTCGAAGGCGCTCCAGCGGTTCACGCGTGAAGATCCGACGTTCCGCGTCCACGTCGATCCGGAATCGAACGAGACGATCATCGCCGGCATGGGCGAGCTCCACCTCGAGGTCTACATCGAGCGCATGAAGCGCGAGTACAAGGCCGAGGTCGTGACCTCGCCGCCGCAGGTCGCGTATCGCGAGACGATCACACGCAAGACCGAGTACAGCTACACCCACAAGAAGCAGACGGGTGGCTCGGGTCAGTACGGTAAGGTCGGCGGCTACTGCGAGCCGTTCGACGGTGACTTCGAGTTCGAGGACGCGATCAAGGGCGGCTCGATTCCTCGCGAGTTCATCGTGTCGTGCGAGAAGGGCTTCAAGTCGATGATCGCGAAGTCGCCGCGCCTCGGCGTGCCGGTCGTCGGGCTTCGCGTCGTCCTCAACGACGGTGCGTCGCACGCGGTCGACTCGTCCGATATCGCGTTCCAGGAAGCGGCCCGCGGTGCATTCCGCGACTTCTTCCCGCGTGCCTCGCCGAAGATCCTCGAGCCGATCATGAAGCTCTCGATCGAAGGCCCGGCCGAGTTCTCGGGCAACATCCTCGGCCTCATCATGCAGCGCCGCGGCATCGTGCTCGGCTCGACCGAAGAGGACGGCAACGCGCGCGTCGACGCCGAGGTGCCGCTGTCGGAAATGTTCGGGTTCTCGACGCCGCTCCGTAGCTCGACCCAGGGCAAGGCGGAGTTCACGATGGAGTTCGCGAGGTACTCGGAGACCCCGGCGAACATCAGCGAGGAGCTGTTGAAGAAGGCGGCGGCCGCGAAGGAAGCGGCCCGCAAGTAGTCAGAGTAGGAACGTGATCGTGATGACAAGCATCGCGATCACGAGCGCGATCACGACCGCGTTCCAGTTTGTCGCCGCATAGGACGACATGCCGGTCCCGGTCTTTGGCGTTTCGGGAGATGGCTCGGGAAGCGCGAACGGCGTGTTCGTGAGATCGACGACCGGCGACGTGCCGCTCGCCAGCCGCGGGCGTTGGTCGGGCTCGAGCGTGGTGCCGGAGCCACGGGCCGGGACGATGCCGTGGATCGTGGCGGTGCCGAGCGCGGGCTCGAACCAGACCTTGGCCGGCGTCGCGATACGGTCGCCATGATGCACGGGGGTCGGGGGAGGCGTCTGGTAGCGCTTGTTCGCGTACACGGTTGGCGTGTCGTCGCCGGTCTCGAAGATCGTCGCGAGCGCTTCACCCAGCTCGTGCGCATCGCGATAGCGGCGCAAGGGATCCTTGTCGATGCAGCGCATCACGATCTCGACGAGTGCTGCGGGCGCGTGGGGTAGCGACGGCGGCGGATCGCCGAGGACGGCCGCGAGCTGCGCCGCGGGACCCTTCGCGTCGCCGTACGGGCGGCGACCGGCGATCAGTTCGTAGACGACGACGCCGAGCGTGAATACGTCGCTCTCGGGCGTGCACGAGCCGATCATCTGCTCGGGCGCCATGTAGCAAAACGTGCCGATCATCTGGCCGACCTGCGTGAGGTCGGCGCCGCCTTCGATCGCGGAGTGGTGATTCTTCGCGATGCCGAAGTCGAGCACCTTGACGAAGTCGAGGTCATCACCGCGGCGCTCGAGGTGAATGTTCTCGGGCTTGAGATCGCGATGAACGATGCCGCGCGCGTGCGCTTCGCCGAGCGAGTGACACACGCCGCGCGCGATCGCGAGCACGCGCCGCCACGGCATTTTCCCGCGCGCCTTCATCTGCTCGTACACCGACTCGCCCGTGAGCAGCTCCATCACGAGGAACGGAGTGCCATCGGGCGCTTCGCCGGCATCGAGCGCGGCCACCGTGTGCGGACTCTTCAACGTCTGCAGCGCTTCGATCTCGCGACGAAACCGCGCGGCGATGCTCGGATCGGCGGCGAGGCCCGGATGGAGGAGCTTGATCGCGACGTCGCGCTGCGCGACGAGGTCCGCGGCGACGTAGACGACGCCGAACCCGCCCGCCGCGATCTTCTGGGTGATCCGATAGCGCTCGTGTAGGACGAGCCCGAGCCAAGGATCGAGCGACTCGATCACGGTGCTGTCTGCGTCTCGTTCGTCGGTCACCACTGCTCATATGTACGGACAAGCGAGGTGTTCAGTTTAATCCTGTTTTGCGAGGCGTGGTGCGGACATGCGCACTTGCGTCGCGGGGAATAAATCGTCGATGCGCTGCGTGGTGACCGCGATCGGAGTGATCGGATGTGGCACCGCCGGTGCGGCGGCGGCGTTGGTCCTCGCGCGCGCCGGTCACGATGTCCGCGGGTTCGAGCGCGTTGCCGATCCGAACCAGTCGGCGCCGGCATCATCGTGCAGCCGAGTGGCCGGCCGTGCTCGCGCGCCTGGTCATGTTAGACCGCGTGGCGGCACGCGCGGCGACGCTGATACCGGAACGTCTACCGCTCGTGACGGCCAACCCCACGGCCAGCGCTCCTGACTAGCCGAGTAGCCGCTGCGCCGTTAACTGTGCGGAACCGGGGCCTGCCGTAACGGCACGCGACGTGCTGAATGCGCCGGCATGCGTCATTGCTTGCTCGCATGTCTGTTGCTCTTCGCGTGCACCGATTCGGCCGACGACGACGGCGATAACGGCGCCGGTGCCGATGGTGAGCTCGCACGGCTGCCGGCGCCGGGCAAGGCGGATGGGCAGTTCCACGCGGGTTTGCCGTCGACGATGAATTCGTCGCGCACCGACGTGTGGAAGGTGACGGCGCAGTGGGAAGACAAGGACACGCCGGCGGCAAACGCCGCGGGCATGGCGTGGCCGGCGAACAGTGGACTCACGTGGGACGAGAAGTTCGGCAAGTGGGTCGGCTCGCTCGAGTGGACGCCGAGCGTCGATGGGTACTCGACGACGGTGAAGATCACGACGCCGTTCGGCAAGACCCTGCCCTCGCCCGAGCTCGAGTGCGCGGAGACCGCGCTTTGGCTGCGGATCTCGTTCGCGGCGTGGTACGGGCTGCCGCTCCAGTTCGAGGCGCTCGACGATCACGGCAAGACGGTTTACTTCGGTCACTTCGGCGTGCGCTCGCAGCAAGGTGCGGCGGTCGGGTTCCCGGAGTTCGCGATCAAGTACAAGGACTACTCGGGCAACGGCGTGCCGGCGACGTGGCCGCACGATGCGACGCTGCGCACTCGGATCGTGCACGGCGGCGACGATAACCAGCAGGAGCTCGCCGACGGCGCGACGTTCGGCCAGTACATGGACGAGCTCCACCTCAACAAGCGGGTCGGCTACTTCACGCTGCTCGCGCTCGACTACCTCGGCTCGACGAACCTCGCCGACTCGGCGAACACGTTCAATGTACAACCCGAGGCGCTGCGCTCCGGCGACTTCTTGATCGAGCGCTGGCAGAAGAACGGTATTGGCCACACCCTGGTCGTCAAGGATGTCGTCCCGCTCGACGGTGCGACGTTCGACGTCAGCTTGATCTCGGGCTCGATGCCGCGCCGCCAGGGTCAGAAGGCGAGCGGCAGTCAGGCGAAGAGCTACTTCACCGGCGAGTACACGGGGGGCCCGGGTACGAACGATCAGGGCGATGACTACGCGAAGCTCGGTGGTGGCCTCAAGCGGTTCCGGGTCGCGAAGGTCCGCAATGGCTTCTGGACGAACACGTGGATGGCCGGCGACGAAGCGCACTGGATCAACTCGACCGACTACACCGCGATCGCGGCGCGGCCGGCGCGGTTCGAGACGCTGCTCGGCGAGGTTCCGCCGGCACAGAAGAAGACCGAGCTGCTCGCGCAGATCGCGGATGCGCGGCATCACCTGTCGCAGTATCCGGCGTCGTGCGCGGCGCGCGAACAGCGCGAGCAAGCGTTCCGCGACCTCTACGACGTCGAGACCACGCTCAGCGGCAAGACCGCGAGCCAGGTCGATGCCGAGCAGCGCACGCTCGAGGACTACGTGTTCGGCCAGCTCGACTACGACCGCAGCAAGACGTGTTGCTGGGACTCGTCGACGGCGGCGATGCACGACATCATCATGGCGGCGGCCGAGGCCGACAAGGCAGCCGCGGATGCTGCGCACGTGTGCACCGCGCCGATCGTGTTCTCGGCGCAGGGCGGCGCCTATCAGAAGTGGGCCGATTACGCGGCGGCACACGGGATGGCCGCGGCGTGGAGGCCGTACACCGACGACGAGGGCTGTGGCGCGAAGAACATCACGACCGACTCGATCGCGTCGGCGCAGGCGACCCCGTTCTGCGAGCTGACGCAGCCGCCGCAGAACTAGCGGTGGCAAAGTCCCGACGAGTGATAGCCTCGGCTGATGAGCTTTGCCCCGACGATGATGGACACACCGCTTACGCTCGATTGGATCGCTGATCGCGCGGAGCGCTGGAACGCGGATGGTGAAGTGATCTCGCGGCGGCCGGATCGCAGCATCACGCGCACGACCTACGGTGCATTGATCCCGCGGGCGCGGCGGCTCGCACGGGCGCTCGTCGGTGCGGGCGTGAAGCCGGGCGATCGGATCGCGACGCTGATGTGGAACCACGCGGAGCACCTCGAGGCGTACTTCGGGATTCCGCTCGCGGGCGCGGTGATTCACACGTTGAATCTGCGGCTGCATCCCGACGAGATCGCGTTCATCGCGAACGATGCGGGCGATCGGATGCTGATCGTCGACGACTGCTTGCTGCCGCTGTACGAGAAGGTCGTGGCGAGCGGCGCGAAGTTCGAGAAGGTCTTCGTCGTCGGCAAGGCGGATGGGCATGCGAGCTACGAACAGCTGCTCGCGGCCGCGCCCGAGCTCGCGCTGCCGGCGCTGCGCGAGCAGGATGCGCTCGGTATCTGTTACACGAGCGGCACGACCGGGCGGCCGAAGGGCGTCGTGTACTCGCAGCGCTCGACGATCTTGCATACGCTCGTCGTCGCGCTGCCCGATTCGTTAAACGTCGCGCGCACCGACATCCTGTTGCCGGTCGTGCCGATGTTCCACGTCAACGCTTGGGGCTTGCCGTACGTGTGCGCGATGACCGGCGCGAAGCTGGTGTTCCCCGGGCCGTACCTCGATCCGCCGAGCCTGCTCGACATGATGCAGAGCGAAGCAGTCACGGTCGCCGCGGGCGTGCCGACGATCTGGATCGGCATCCGCGACGTGCTGGAGCAGAACCCGGGCAAGTACAAGTTGCACGACGGCATCCGCATGATCGTCGGCGGCTCCGCGGCGCCCGAGCAATTGATCCGCGACTTCGATCGCATGGGCCTGCGCTTGATCCACGCGTGGGGAATGACCGAGACCTCGCCGGTCGGCACGGTGGCGCGACTGTCGCCCGCGCTCGAGCGCGCTGATGCCGACACCCAGTATCGTCAACGCGCGAAGCAGGGCCGGCCTGTCCCGCTGGTCGAGCTCCGGGTTCGCAACGATCAAGGCGACGTGCCGAGCGACGGCACGACGAGTGGCGAGTTGCTGGTTCGCGGGCCGTGGATCGCGGCGGCGTATGCCGGTGGTCACACGCCGGAACGGTGGACTGAAGACGGCTTCTTCAGAACGGGCGATGTCGCACGGCTCGACGAGCACGGCTATATCCAGCTCACGGATCGAATCGCGGATCTCATCAAGTCGGGCGGGGAGTGGATCGCGAGCCAAGAGCTCGAGAACGCGCTCATGGGCCATCCATGTGTCAAAGAAGCTGCGGTGATCGGCATTGCCCATCCGAAGTGGAGCGAGCGGCCGCTGGCCGCGGTCGTGCTGAAGGACGGTGCGAGCTGTACCCCGGACGACCTCCGAGCGTTTTTGTCACCCAAGTTCCCCAAGTTCTGGCTTCCGGATGCGTTCGTGTTCGTCGACGCGATCCCGCGCACGTCGGCCGGTAAGTTCAAGAAGACCGAGTTGCGAGATAAGTTTCGAGACCACCGTTGGTAGCGCCGCGGATACGCTAAGGTTGGAACGTGACGTCCGTACGTGCAGCGATCAAGAACGTCGTGTTCGACCGCGTGCCGGGGTTGTTGCGCCGCGGGCCGGCGACGTCCAAGCGCGTCGCCCTGACGTTCGACGACGGTCCGGACGACATGACGTTGCGCTACCTCGACGTGCTCGACGACCTCGGCGTGCCGGCGACGTTCTTCGTGCTCGGCGAGCACGCGCACGCGCATCCCGATCTGGTGCGCGAATACATGCGGCGCGGTCATCAGGTCGCGGGCCACGGCTACGATCACCAGCGGTTCACGAAGCTGAAGCGAAGCGAGCTGCTCGATCAATGCAAGCGCACCGACGAGGCGATCGGCGGTCAGCCGACGGGCCGGTCATGGGTGCGGCCGCCGCACGGATCGTTGGACTCGCTATCGTTGATCAACTTGCGCGCCGCGGGATACGTGGTCGCGATGTGGTCGCTCGACTCGTGCGACTACTCCGACCGCGATCTCGCCTCGCTGTCTGATCGGTGCTCGCCGAACGTCGTGAGTGGTGGCGAAGTGTTGCTGTTCCACGAGGGCCAGGAATGGACCCTCGAGGCGCTGCCGCGAATCGTCACGGCGCTCCATGCCTCGGGCCTGGAGTGCGTGACGATGGCCGACCTGTTCGCGAGATAGCAACGGCCCGTCCGCACATGGCGCAACCAGCGCCGCGAACGAGCCGGGCTTGCCCCGGCGAGGCAGCGCTGCCGAATGGCAGCGCGGAGTAGA
>JBDUAS010000088.1:0-24627 GCA_040004535.1 Deltaproteobacteria bacterium | reverse complement strand
GCACGGTCAAGGGCAAGAACGCGTACATGAGCCCCGAGCAGATCCTCGGCAAGCCACTCGACCGCCGCAGCGACGTGTTCGCGCTCGCGGTCGTGATGTACGAGATGCTCGCGATTCGCCGGCTGTTCCACCGCGACTCCGACTTCCTCACGTTCAAGGCGATCACCGAGGAGCCGATTCCCGAGATTCGCGACCGGCGCGCCGACGTCCCCGCGGGCATGCGCGCCGCGCTGATCCAGGCGATGGCGCGCGATCCGAACGGCCGGTTCGATACCGCGCAGGCGTTCGGCAACGCGATCAAGAACTCGGTCGCGACGCTCGGCGGCCCCGCATCGCCGCAGGAGCTCGCGCGCCTGTTGTTCAACGACTTCGGCGACGAGATGGCGTCGCGCGACGAGATCCTGAAGGCCGCCGACGATCCGGGCGCCGCGCCCGTGTCGATCACCGTGCCTCCGCCGCGTCCGCCGCCGATACCGGTCGTGGCCCCGCAGCCGGCGACGAGCGGCGAGATGTCGCAGGGCTCCGGCCGGGCGAAGGCCCCGACGGGTCCGCAGACGCCGGTGCCGTCGATGATCTTCAACCCGCCGGGCACCGGCAAGGTCCAGCTCGTCGATCTCGATCAGGTGCTCGACCTCTCGGCCGACGTCGGCGCCGACGCGTGGATGGCGGACGGCGCCACGAACCTCCTCGCCGCGCATCGCTGGAAGTCGCTGCGCAACGCGGTCATCGCGATCGCCGTGTTCGCCGCGCTGATCGGCGCGAGCGTGCTCGTCGTCCAGTTCCTTGGCGCGCGCACGACGCAGAGGCCGCTCGCGGCCGCGCCCGCCGACGCCGCGATTCGCCAGCCGATCCACGACATCCCGATCGACGCCGACACCAAAGAGCACGACGACATCATCGCGCTATCGAAGTTCGGATTTTACTCGCTGACGTCGAACTCGAAGACGACGGTGTACGTCGACGACAAGAACATTGGCGAGACACCGCTGACTCGCTTGCCGCTCAAGCCGGGCCCGCACGTCGTGAAGGCCGTCGGTCCGAAGAACAAATCGAAGATCATCAAGATCACGATCATCGGCGGCCAGGACACCGACAGCGGCTCCGTCGACTGGTAGAGGTCAGCTGAGCGGCGCTGGCTTGATGCTGGTGATGTGCAGCGAGCTCTCGGCGCTCGTCTCGATGGAGACGCGATCGCCTGCCGAGAACCGCGGCAGCAGCTCTGCGGGACCTTGAAACTGCAGGTCGGCGAGGTTGCCGATATCGAGCTCTTCGCCCTCTTCGTCGATCGCGCGCTCGATATCGAGGCAGATCCGTGCGACCTGACGCGACGTCAGATGCTCGAAGTGCGCTGCCATGGTGTGGAGCTCGATCGAACGGATCGTCCCCACCACGCGCAGACCGGCATCGGTCGCCATGAGATCATGGTCTCAGGACTGCGGTGGCAATTGAAGCTCGATACCGTCGAAAGCGCGCGCCACGAAGATCACATCCTCGTCGCCATCGACGGTGAGGAAGTGTGAGCTGCCAGGCGCGTACACGAGCTCTTCGCCCGCCCGGTAGACCTTGCCGTCGTGATCGCGAATCGTTCCGCTCAGGATGATCGCGTGCTCTTCGCCGCGATGCATGTGCGGCGGAAACACACCGCCGGGAGCGATCCGAATGATGCCGCAGTCCGCCGTCGCAGCGGCCGGACCGGCGTCGAAGTGGATGAGGAACACGCGCGGTGCTTCTTCGCCCCACGAGGACGCGCGCTCGGTGAGACCGAGCAACTCGCGCGTGCGCTCGACCGAGAGATCGAACAGCTTCGAGATCCGCGCCGCGAACCGCTCGAACCGGCCGCCACCGACCGAGGCCATCAGCCGCTTCTCGAGATCCGCGGGAGGCGCGATCGGCGCGATCACCGCATCCTCGTAGCGCTCGAGCTCGCGCGCGAGGGCGGGGTCGGCCTCGATCGCCTTCGCGACAGTCGCGGCCTCGTCGCCTTCGAGCAGGCCGAGCGCGTAGAGCGGGAGCAGCTCCTGGATCGTCATTTCGCACCTCCCAGGCCTTCTCGTAGCCGGCTAAGTCCGGCGGCGAGGCGCGACTTCACGGTGCCGATCGGCTTGGAAATTCGACCGGCAATCTCGGAGCACGACAGGCCTTGGAAATACGCGAGCTCGACAACCTCGCGCTGATCGTCGCCCAGGGTGGCGAGCGCTTCGCGAACGCGGCCGTGATCCGGGCTCGCAACAGCGCGATCATCGACGACAACCTCGAGTCCTGCGTCGCCGGCGTTGCGCGAAACGCGCGCGGATTTTTGGTGATCGAGGCATCGAGAGCGCATACGAATGGCCAACCAAGTACGAGCACGGCCCCGTTTTGGATCGAAATCCTTGGCCGCACGCCACGCTTCGAGGAACACGTCGTGTAGGAGATCCTCGGCCTCGCGGCGCTCGCGGACGATGCGGACCGCGAGCCCCAGCAGGAGCCCCGCGTGACGCGCGTAGAGGGCTGCCAGCGCCTGCCGGTCCCCTTCCGCCATCGCCTGGACGAGCCGGGCGTCCTCGGCATCGTCGCCGCTGTCCATCGGCCACGACCGTATCACGCCTTTGGCCGGCGCCCATCGCGGCTCCGGCGTGGTAAACGGCCCGCTGCTGTGCTGCGAGACGCCGTCCGTGCTGAGGCGACCGAGCGGACCTGGACCCAAGGAGTCCAGCTCGCACGGGACGGTCGCGTGGCCGGTAAGGGCAAGTCGGGCGGCGAGCTCGAGCTCGACGTGCGTGTGCCTGGCAAACCGACACCGTTTCACGTCGTGCTGATTCCCGAGCACGAAGAGTGGGAGTGCGACTGTCCGAGCAAGGAGCTGGTCTGCTCGCATGTGGTCGCCGCGGTGCTCGCGACGGAGCAAGCGAACGGCGAGCTGCCGACGAACGCACGCGCGATAGCGACGATTCGCTACATGCTCGCGCCCGATCCGGCCGGCGTGCGCGTCGAGCGACTGCTGGTCCATGACGACCGTACGGAGAAGCTCGTCGGATCGCTCATGACGATCATCGCAAAAGGCAAAGCGTCTGCGATCGCGACCGAGGAGTACGACCTCGTCGCAGATCGCCTCCTGACCACCAAGCCGATCAGCGGCGACAAGCTCGACAACATCCTCGGCGTGCTCGCCGATGCGCGCGACGTGCGGTGGAAAGGCGACAAGGTCACGACCAGCAAAGAGCCGGTGATGCCGCGCGCGCAGGTCGATGACTATGGAGACGGCGTGAAGGTCCAGATCATTCCCGACCCGGCGGTCGCGGAGGTGGTCGCCGTCGGTCTCGTGCGCACCCATGACGACGTGCTGCGCCCGATCGGTGCGGTCGATCTCGCGGGACCGCGACTCGAAAAGCTGCCCCAGACGTTCACGGTCGGGCGCAATGCCCTGCCCGAGCTGCTCGGCAAGACGATTCCCGCGCTCGCGCAGCGCATCGAGATCGACGTCCGCGCGAAGGGCCTGCCTAAGCTCGGCGCCAAGGAAGAGCCGCGCATGCAGATGGAGGTCGCGCAGGACGGCGACACGCTGACGGTGTTTCCGACGCTCGTGTATGGCGATCCGCCGCGTGCGCGCGTCGACGGCCGCACGCTCGTCCACTTGAACGGCGCGCTGCCGATCCGCGACGAGGATGGCGAGCGCCGGCTCGTCCATCGCCTGCGCGACGAGCTCAACCTCGTGCCGGGGCGGCGGGTCGCGCTCGTCGGACGCGAGGCGTTCGTGATGCAGCAAGGCTTGTCGAGCTGGTTGCGAATGGATGCGAGAGGCGCCTCCGCCGCGAAGCTCGCGTCGCTCGAGGTCCGCCTCGATATCGAGGGCAACAAGCTCGACGTCGAGCTCTACGGCACCGATGGCACCGCACAAGCGTCGGTCGCCGCGGCGCTGCGCGCGTGGCAGGCCGGCATCGATGTCGTCCCACTCACCGGAGGCGGCTGGGGGCGCGTGCCCAAGGAGTGGTTCGACAAGCACGGCGAGCGGCTCGCGGATCTGCTCGCGGCGCGGACGAGCGATCGCCGCGTCCCGATCTATGCGCTGCCGGATCTCGCGAAGCTCGCCGTCGATCTCGATCAACCACCGCCGCCCGAGCTCGAGCGGTTGCGGCCGTTGCTCGCCGGCTTCGAGGGCATCCCGCACGCGACCGCCGAGCCCGGCTTCGTCGGCGAATTGCGGCCGTATCAGCAATCGGGCATCGACTGGCTCGTGTTCTGCCGCGCCGCGGGACTCGGCTGCGTGCTCGCCGACGACATGGGTCTCGGCAAGACGATCCAGGCACTCGCGGTGATCCGGCGCGGCGAGAAGACGCTCGTCGTGTGCCCGAAGAGCGTCCTTTTCAACTGGATGGCGGAGATCAAGCGCTTCCGTCCCGACCTCTTCGTCGGCACGTACGCCGGCACGCGGCGCGCACTCGATACGACCGCGGACCTCATCCTGACGAGCTATCCGATCCTGCGCAACGACATCGAAGACCTCGCGTCGATCGCGTGGGACACCGTGATCCTCGACGAATCGCAGACGATCAAAAATCCCGATTCGCAGGTCGCGCGCGCCGCGTACAAGCTGAAGGGTGCCTGGAAGCTGACGCTGTCGGGCACGCCCGTCGAGAACCGACTCGACGAGCTGTGGAGCCAGCTCCACTTCACGAACCCGGGCCTGCTCGCGGGACGCGGTGATTTTCTCGAGCGCTGGGCCGAGCCGATCAACCTCGGCGACCAGAGCGCAGCGGCGCGCCTGCGCGAGCGGATCCGACCGTTCGTGCTGCGCAGGCTCAAGCGCGATGTCGCGAAGGAGCTGCCGCCCCGCACCGACGCGATCATGTACGTCGAGCTAGAAGAAGCCGAGCGCATCACGTACGACGCGATCCGTGCGGCGACGCAGAAGGAGATCGTGAAGCTGCTCGAGGCCGGCGGCGGTGTGATGCAGGCGCTCGAGGCGCTGCTCCGGTTGCGCCAGGCCGCGTGTCACACGGCCCTGTTGCCGGGTGGCCTGCGCAGCGGGCCCGCCCCGCAGACGTCGTCGAAGCTCGAGCGGTTGATGGAGGCGCTCGCGGATGCGGTCGCCGACGGCCACCGCGCGCTGGTGTTCTCGCAGTGGACTTCGCTTCTCGATCTGATCGAGCCGCACCTCGACGAAGCGAACACGCCGTTCGTCCGGCTCGACGGGTCGACGACGGATCGCGCGGGCGTCGTCAACCAGTTCCAGGCGGAGGACGGGCCTCCGGTGATGTTGCTGTCGCTCAAGGCAGGTGGAACCGGCTTGAACCTGACGGCGGCCGATCACGTGTTCCTCGTCGATCCGTGGTGGAACCCGGCCGTCGAGGATCAAGCCGCGGATCGCGCGCACCGGATCGGCCAGGACAAGCCCGTGATGGTTTACCGGATGGTCGCGCGCGACACGGTCGAGGAGCGCATCCTCGAGCTCCAGGCCAAGAAGCGCGGCCTCGCAGATGCAGCGCTGTCGGAGGCGGGTGGCGCGCTCGCGATCACCCGCGACGACCTGCTCGCCCTGCTCGCCTGATCTGCCATACTGGGTGTGATGACGATCAAGATCCGCTACTGCAACTCCTGAGGCTACAAGCCTCACGCGACCCGGGCGGCCGCGCAGATCAAGAAGCAACTGGGACACGACGCGCAGATCGAGGTCGGGAATTCGGGCGAGTTCACGGTGTGGGTCGAGGGCGCGAAGGTCGCGGAGAAATCCGGTGGACGGTTCCCCGAGCCCGCCGAGATCATTGCGTCGGTCGCACAGGAGATCGCTCGCGCGACAGCGTAGCGAGCTGTTGCCACGGCACCGCGTGCCACGTTCCGGGGCGCGCGACGACGAGCAACTCCGCGCGCGAATCGTAGTACGCGAACATCGCGGGCTCGGCGAGGCCGAGGAGATCGCCCGTGACGTGCGTGACCTCGTGGGTCGAGGGCCAGTAGATCTCGAGCGCATCGCCGGCGCCGATGATCACGACATCACCCGGGCCACGCGCGAGCCACAGCACGTTCGTCAACGGCAGCACCGGCGTCACGATGCCATCGCGATCGATGCGCGATAACGCGTGGCCGAAGCCGGCGATGATCGCGCCGTCGGGCTGGGTCACCGAGCACAGCTCCTCCGGCGCGTCGAGCGTGACCCCGAGGAGAACCGGCGCGCCCTCGCCGTCCCAGCGATACGCGACCGCATCCCACAACACGAGCCATTCGCCGCCACCGAACGGAATCGCATCGCACTCGACGCGCTTGGTCTCGACCGGCTCCGGCACGAGCATCGGTTCGAGCGAATGATCGGCGCGCATGATCTGCGGCCGTACGTTGCTGCGCTCGGTCGTCGTCGGTTGGGGGAACAGCAGCAGGCAATCACCGGCGCGCCGCGCACTGCCGATCGAGAACGGCGGCTCGATCGGCAACGGCGTGCGATCGGGGAGCTCGAAGTACGAGAACTTGAACGGCCGCGCCGTGCGATCGGTCGCCATCCGCACGAACGTCGTGCCCCACGGCGTGAACGCGGCGGCGTTGACCTGCATGTCCTCGTGGGTCAGCACCGTCGGCGGGAACGTCGAGGTATCGATCTCGTGCAGCGCGAAGTGATCGGCGATCAGCATGCGTGCACCGTCGAATGCACACACGCGCGCGGTCGGGCTGGTGATCGGATTCGGCTGCATGGTCACCGTGGTCGCGTGCACCGGCAACCAGTCCTTGCGCGCGGTGCTGACGTCGATGTCGGTGCCTTCCCAGTACGCCAGGTTGTGGTCGGCGGCCACGCGCAGGATATCGAGCAGCGGGCGATACACGATCGCGTCGGGGCGACCGCCGAGCACGGCCTCGGCATGCGCGAGCAGCGCCGGCACGTTGCGCGCGGGCACGTACGGGCCGACGCACACGTTGCCGTCGAACTTCACCGGAATCCGCCCGGCGAGCTTCGGATACGCCAACATCACGTCGGGGATCCGGGTCTCGACGCTCGTCAACAGCTGCACCGGTAGCTCGGCGCCGAGCACCGCCGGATCCCACAGCGACAGCGCGAAGTCGCGGGACTTCACGTGTGGCGTCTCGGTCGCGACATAGAGCAGCGCGAGCTCGCCGAGCGCGCGCGCACCATCCTCGGGGTCCTCGGCGATCAGCTGCTTGACGTTCGCGATCAGCGCATCGCCGTCGAACTCGCGATCGAACGCGGCGGTGCGGTGCAGCCCACGCAGAAACCGCGCCGCGAACCTCGCGAGCGACGTGTCATCGACGACGTGGAGGGTGCAATCCCAGCCCATCCCTCATGCAGAGTGACACAGATCGCCGACGCGGCGCCTAGGTCAGTGGCGCGAGCCGCAGGATCTTCCCGAACACGTCGCCGCTCACCGGGTCGACCGCTGGATCGATGAACAGGCGGGTCACCGCGGTCGCCCGGAACCCGTCGAGGATCTCCGGCGAGATCAAGTTACCGACGTCGAGCCCGACCGCGAACAGCTCCTCGCCCGTCCCCATCTGCTTCGCGAACTCCTCGGCGATCGGACCGGTCGAAAATAGGAACCCGTACGGCCGCCGGCACCACATATCGGTGCCGTTCGAGGTCAGGTACCAGATCCGAGGTGGCAGCAGGTCGACGAGCTGCTCCATCGTGACGTCGTCGGGCTCGGGCATGGCGCGCACCCTAGCAAGATCTGCTACCGATAGGCGTGCCCGATCGTCCCGAGGGAGTCCCCGCGAATGCTGTCGGTAGCCGCGTGTCATCCGGCGACTACACGATCTGGGTCAAGGGCGCCGAGCGGACCCGCCTGCGCGACGCGTACCACACGTTCCTGCGGATCCGGTGGCCGCTGTCGATCGCGCTGATCGCGCTCGGGTTCTTCCTCGTCAATCTGGTGTTCGCGTTGGTCTATTACATCGTCGGCGGCATCGACGGTGTGGCCGGTGGATCGTTCTTCGACGCGTTGATGTTCAGCGTCGAGACGCTCGGCACGATCGGCTACGGCGTCATGCACCCGACCTCACATGCCGCGAGCGTGGTCGTGATCGTGGAATCGATCGCCGGCATCATCTGCGTCGCTCTGATCACCGGCCTGGTGTTCTCGAAGTTCTCACGTCCGGTCGCCCGGATCGGGTTCAGCAAGAACTGCGTGATCTGTGACCACGAGGGCAAGCGCACCTTGATGTTCCGGTGCGGCAATCAGCGCTCGAACGTGATCGTCGAGGCGCGTATTCACGTGGTCGCGACCAAGGTGGTTTCCGCCGATCCCAGCAAACCGTTTTACCGGCTGCACGATCTGAAGCTGGTGCGAGATCGAATCGGAGGCCTCCGCCGGGGCTGGCTGGTGATGCACGTCGTCGACGAGGCCAGCCCCCTCTACGGCCTCGACGCGGAAGGCATGAAGAAGGCCGAGCTCGAGCTCGAGATCGCGATCATGGGGTTCGACGACGTCACGCTGCAGACCGTCTACGCGATGCACCTGTACGGCGACAAGGACATCCTGATCGGCCACAGGTTCGTCGATACGATCACGATCCTCCCGAACGGCGACATGATGTTGGACGTCACCAAGTTCCACGACACTGTTGCCGAGACCTGATAGCGTCCGCACATGCTGCGCGCCTGCATCCTAGTGTTGCTGTTTTCCTCGTGCTCCGGCGCGAAGGGCGGACCGTCGATCAACAACTCGATGAACGCCGGGAACAACGATCCAAAGCCGCAGACCTCCGACGTGATCTCGAACGACATCCTGGCGCGCGAGCCTCTCGCGAACTCGGCGATGGTCAAGCACATCCTGATCGGCTGGAACGACGGCGGCGACCAGCCGCACGACCAGCGCGCGCAGAAGCGGACGAAGAAGGACGCCGAAGATCAGGTTCGCGCCCTGATGACCCAGATCAAGGGTGGCGCCGATTTCGACGCGCTGATGAAGCAATGGTCCGAAGACCCGGGCAGCGCCAGCTCGGCGCGCGCCTATGCGGTGGCACCGGATGCGCAGCTCGTGATCGAGTTCAAGCAGCTCGGCTTGCGGCTCAAGGTCGGGGAAGTCGGCGTCGTCCAGTCGGACTACGGCTTCCACATCATGAAGCGGACCGAGTAGCTCGGTCGTGACAGGTCATGGTGCGACCATGTCCAAGCAGCTGCTCCGCGTCGTCCTCGTCGTCTGGGCGTTCCTGTTGCAACCGAGCTCTCGAAGCTATCCGAGCGCGAACGCGACGTGTTGCGCTCGAGGTCGACGACCGAACGCAAGCGGCACTGCGCGCTCGCGAGCTCGGCCTTACCTGAACCAGCGCTGATCGAACCCGAGCTCGACGACGATCGCATGGTCGCCCGCGAAGCCTTGCTCGTAGCGTGCGCCGAGCGTGACCGGCAACCTGCGCAGCGCGAGCTCGACATCGGCGGTCGCTCCGAGTGCGCCGTGGGAAATCGTCATCGGCGCGCCCGCGCGATATTCGCCGCGTAGCGCGGCACCGAGCGAGACCCAGCCCGCATCCGGCGACCACACGGGATGCGCGATGCCGAGCGCGATGCCGAGGCCCGTGTACGAAGCGCCGTCGCGCTCGCGCTGGCTGCCGTCGGCGCGGATCGCGAGCAGATTCCATTGCGCGGCGAGCGCGAACGCTGGCGACAGGCGCTCGCTACTGGCGACCCCGGCGCGCACGCCGACGCGGAGATCCGGAGGAGAAATCTCGACGCGCTCGGCGCGCTGCGCGAGTGGATCGACGAGCACTTCGCCGCTGTGCGTGTCGCAGCCGTCGTACTTGCACGGCACGAGGCTCGGATGCTTCTGCGCCGGCGGCGGTCCCGACACAGGCGGATCGGTCGGATCGTCGGCCATGTTGACGACGCCCGCTTTCGGGCCCGCGGGCTGTTTCGGCACGGTCAGGATCGCCGTCGCGCGCGAGTGCGCCGCGAGCGTCACCTGGGTCTCGCGGCCGCTGCTGCGCAGCTTGTACGTGCCGGCCTTGACCCAGATCTCGGCCGGCGTCGTCAGGGTCTCGCCGGGCAGCGCATCGGTCTCGACCGTGACGCCCGACGGCTCGCTCGAGATTTCGAGCGCGGAGAGCTGACTCGCACGCAGCTTCGCCATCACCTGCCCCGCTGCACGCTCGGCGTCATCGCCGGAGCAGCCCTCGAGGTAGAGCGCGGCGCGCGCTAGATCGCCGGTCTTCGCGTAGGCCATCCCCTTCGCGCAGCGCTCGGGAGCCGCGGCAGGATCGGCGAGGGACGGTGCAGTCAGCAGCGTCAGCATCACGGCGATTCCTGCGAGCTTCACGTCCCTTACGATGACACGCCGGGCCTACAATGGTTGCGTGGACCCGCGCGTCGGCGAAGCTCGCAGGCTGCTCGACCGATATCTCGTGGAGATCGTCGAGACCTACGAGCTCTGCCCGTGGGCGAAGACCTCGCGCACCGGCGGCGAGCTCGCGGTCGAATTCCTGTGGGGCACACCCACACTCGACGCCTGGACCGAGGCCGCGACTCGCGCGTTTGAAGATCCAAAGATCCGCGTCGCGATGCTCGTCGCGCCCGAGCTCGCGATCACGCGCCAAGATCTCCACGGCGTGCGCGATGCGGTCGCGAAGCGCGCCGGTACGCTCGGCGTCGCCGAGTTCCATCCCGATGCGACGTACGACGCGAAGACGCCCGCGCGGCTGGTGCCGTTTCTACGCCGCTCGCCCGATCCGATGCTCCAGTGCGTACCGCTCGCGCTGCTCGACCAGGTCCGCGGCCCGCCGATGAATGTCGAGCGCAGCGAACAGATCGCGATGCTCGTGAAGGCCGGCGGCCTCGATGCCGTGAAGCCGCCGCTCGTCGATCGGATCGCGGCGCAGAACCACGCGCGCGTCGTCCAGGCCGAGGTCGAGGCAAGGTTCGCGGCGATCGCCGCCGACCGCGCCGAAACCTACTCGCGCGTCGGGATCCGGTTGCCGTGACTCAGTACGTGCCGGTCGCCGTGATCAGCAGACTGACCTGCGTGCCGGCTTCCGTCGAGATGCTCGTCGGCACGTTGACGCCACAACCGTTCGTCGTGCCCGGCGCCATGATGTAGCCCGGCGCCGTCTCCGTCGCGGTGTTCACGCCGAGGTACGTCGTCGAGCCGTCGTCGGGAGAATCGATCTCGACGTACATCTTCTGGCCCGCGGGAATCGTCGCCATGATCGGCACGTTGATATCCGCACCGACCTCGTTCTGTTCCGGCAGCTGCACGGCCGCGTTTGTCGCGAGCGGCGCCATGTTCGCGAGCGTCAGCGAGCTCGCACCGACGTTGCCGTTGTACGTGCCGACCTTGAGCGTGACGAGCTGGCCGTTGCCGGCCGATCCGACGGTCGCTTCGACCTGGAACTCGACGGCGGTGATGTGGAAGTCGGTCGGCGTCGCCGGATCGAACACGCGGTAGTAGGTATTCGCCGTCGTCGTGCCATTGGTGTTGCGGCTGCACGCGATCGACTTGCCGATCGCGATCGTGTCGCTCGAGTTTTGATCGAGCTTCTTCGTCATCATGCCCGGGGGCGCGTCGATGTGATCGACGAACGCATCGGGTGGCGGCGGTTGATGCACGTCGGAATCGACGATCGTGATGCTGCCGCCGTCCGGACGTCCCCCCAAGGTGAGCTTGCCGGCCTGAGCACAGGCACCCAACGCCAGCAGCGCGAACAGCATCGACCTCATCAGGGGCATGGTGCCCGAGTGACATCTACGAACACAATGGGGATCAGATCAGATGCGAAAACACCCGCAGATGACCTGGGTCATCAAGCGGTTCCGCCAGGTTAGCTGTGGGTTCAGTTCAGACGGCCAGCCGCACTGCGTCGACGCGGACGTCGAACGAGGGGCGCTGCGCCAGGCGGTCGTTCGCCGCGAGGAGGTCCTCGATCGTGTCGATCTCGGTCGCGTACATCGAGCCGATATCGACGCCGTACATCGTGCTGCCTTCGTCGATGATCTGCTGGAACGCCGCTTCGTAATACTCGTTCACGAGGCCCTGGACCGTGACCCGCTCGTGAAGCGCCTCGAACAGGCGCTTGCTCGACGCGGCCGAGAACAGCTCGATGCCGACCGACTCGCCCATCGCGGAGCGGACCGGCACGTGCTTGCCGATCGCGAGCACGCGGTCGTAGCTATCCGCGGTGACCTTGACCTCTTCGAGGCCGATGCCGCCGACCGAACGCACCGCGAGACAATCGGGGCCGCGGTCGACGAGCTCCTCGACCACGTCGCTATCGAACACGACATCGCCATCGAGGAGGATGAAGCCGCCGGTCTCGACGTGCGGGCGCGTCATCAACAGCGAGTACGCGTTGTTCGTGGTCCGGAAGTCAGGATTCGACACGAACGTGACATCGAGCTGCGGAAACCACGCCGCGACCGCCTCGCGCACCATGTGCTCGAGGTAGCCGGTGCCGATCACGAACTGATCGAAGCCGCAGCGGAGAAGGCTGGTAATCGTCCGCCGCAGGATCGGAACTCCACCGACGGGCAGCAGCGTTTTCGGCGTATCGTCAGAATGAGGCCGAAGCCGCGTCGCACACCCAGCAGCGAGGATGACAGCCTTCATGAGTGGGCCGGCCTCATGCAATCCATGTGCGATACCGCTCGGCTCACCCTGACTCCGGAATGCCACGCTGATGCCGCATAGTTGGAACGCCCCGGTCATTCGAGGTGTCAGGGTTTCACCAGTCCTAGCCGCTTTGGCGCCTTGACGGCGATGAAATCCTGTCACTAGCGTTCGCTCGCCTCGTTCTGTAAGTAACAAGGCGCGTTGCCCGAGCTCGACGCGATCGTCCTCGCTGTAAATCCGCTGGCGAATGTTCGCATCGCCGGCCTCACGGCGAAGGAGCGCGCGGTTCGCGCTGCGAGGCGAGTCGGGGCGACACGTGTGGTGGTAGTCGAGAGCGTGGCGGACCTCGTTGCTTGGCACACCAACGATCGACCGCTGCTCGTCATCCGCGCGGACCAGCTCGTGCATACGCCGCTGATAGCGCCCCTCGTCGAGGCGTTGGCTTCTGGGCCCACAAACGGCGTCGTTGCCGCGGTCGCACCCGAAGATCCCGTTGTTCAGGATCTGACGCCCGGGAGCTTCGCAGGCGCTTTGATCGCCGTCGGAGCGGCCGAGGCAGCTGCCGTCGTCGCCCGTCTCGTGAGCGGCGATACCACGCTCGCGATGCCTGACGGCGCCACCAAGATCCGGCACGGAAAGATCGCACGCGCGCCGATCGCGACGCCGGCCGAGCGCCGCACCGCGCATCGCGTGCTGTACCAGATCCTCGTCAAGCCGCAGGACAACGCGATCACGCGCTACCTGTATCGGCCGGTGTCGTTCCCGCTGACACGCCTGCTCGTGTGGACGCCGATCACGCCGAATCAGATCTCGTACATCGTCGCGGCGCTCGTCGCGCTCGGCTGCTGGCTCACCGCGTCCGCGTCGCACACGATGGCGCTCGTCGGCACCGTCGTCGTGCTCGTCGCGTCGTACGTAGATTGCTGCGACGGCGAGGTCGCCCGCGTGAAGTTGTTGTCGTCGCGGTTCGGTGCGTGGATCGATACCGTGGTCGACGAGCTGTCGTCGGTCGGTTACACGATCGCGCTCGGCTGGCACTGTCATCTCGCGTTCGGCCGAAACTATTTCGGCGACCTGTCATTCGATCCGTGGCTCGTCGCCGCCGTGATCGCGACCGCCGCGATGCTGTGGTCGATCTACTGCATCTACTACAACCTGATCGTCGCGGTCGGTTCGGCGAACAGCCAGGACTACGTCGGCAGCTTCGAGGTCGCGCCCGGTCGCGATGCGACGAAGGTCCGGCTCGTGCCCGCCGCGCCGCGTGCGATTCCGATCAAGCGCGAGCTCCCAGGTTGGGTGAAGTGGCTCGCGACCTACGCGCCGTACATCATCCGCCGCGACTTCATCGCGTGGGGCACGGTCGTGCTAGCGGCGCTGCACTGGACCCAGGTCGCGTTCCTCGGCCTCGCACTCGGTGGCGTGGGAACGGCCGTGATTGTCACGATCGATCACCTGCGACTCCGATCACTTCGGCGCTCGCTCGTCCGGCGAGGGTTGATCCTCGAAGCGCCGTGAATGTCAATGCGTGACAATCAGGCGCGTTGACACGGTCTGGCGATGATGCGCAAATGAGAGCGTGAAGATCCGCCGGATCGCGAGCGCCGCCGCCGCCATGTTGGTGGCGATCGTCGTCGCGCTCGCGGTGCCGGTCTCGCAGCTCCGCACGGTCACCACGATCAGCGAGCCGTGCTGCTGCCCCGATCCCGCGCACTGCCACTGCCCGACGGACTCGGCGGATCCGACCCACGATGCGCAGCTCAAGAACTGCCGCAAGGTCTCGCACGACATCGTGGCGTCGCAGCTGCCCGCGTTCTCTGCGCCGGCGATCGCCGATGCGCCCGCATCCATCGTGATCGTCGCGATCGCCGTGTCCTCGATCCCCGCTCCGCACGCCGCGCCGACCTCCCGCCGGCCCGACGCGCCTTCGTAGCGCGCGCCGATCGTCCAGATCACAGATCCGTCTTTCGACGGCGAGCTGCCGCGTGCGTGCTCGCCGGCAACTCGATTCATTTTTCACGCAAGGATGTTTTCAGATGCACAAGCTCGCTGGTTTCTCGGTTCTGTTCGCGCTCCTCGGTTCGTTTGTGTTCGCCGCCTGTGGCGACAACGGCGGTGGTAAAGACGCAGATCCGTTCGACACCTTTCAGATGTGCTGGGACGAGCACCACACGACCGAGATGTTCTCGGTCACCCAGGCCATCACGATCTGTTGCCTGTCGCACCCGATCGGCTCGGCTGACCAGAACGTTGTCTGTGGCAGCACCGCCGCGAGCTGCGAGACCTACGTCGGCTCGAACCTCGGCAGCGCGGATGCGGGCTCGGCAGATGTCACTGCGGGCTGCACCGACTACATCACCCAGCGAGGCATGTAGCTCGTACGATGAACATGGTCGGTCGGATCGTCGTTGTCACGGTGGGGCTGATCGCCTCCGCCGCGCACGCCGATCATCACGGTATGGCGATGATGGGCGCCGCCGACGAGCCCACCGCGTTCGACGCGAGCGTGAACCTGGTCGCGGCCTCGTACAGCACACTAACGTACGTCGGGGACTACGAAGGCGTGTTGCCAGCAGTGGGCTGGCGCCGCGATCGCTATGGCGTCGGTGCCAGCCTGGGCCTGTATCGCATCATGCTGAACGGGCTCGATCAACACGGCGTCGGCGACCTGATGGTCCACGCCGACGCGATGCTGTACATGCACGAGCACGTCAGCGCCGGCGTGATGATGATGGTGTCGGCGCCGACCGGTGAAGAGATCTTCGGCCTCGGCATGGGGCACACCATGGTGATGCCGTCGCTCTACGGCACCTGGTCGGCCGGCCGCGTCACCGTCAACGCGGGCGCCGGGTTCACGCGCGCGGTCGCACGGATCGAAGTGGGCCACGATCACGGCGTGTGGCCGCTCGTCGAGCCGATGAACATGTCGGAGGTCTCGTGGGGCGCGGGATGTGATCTAGCGCTCGGCGGCGGCATGCACGGCGCCGTGCGCGCTGCAGGCGGGATTCCCGTGGGCCTGATGGGGCACGAACGCGTGATCGGCGCGGCTCGGGTCGGCTGGGGCTCGGGGCGAGTCGACACGGCGGTCGAGCTCCAAACCGGCCTCGTCGGCGATCCGTTTACCATTCGCGGTCTCGTCGAGACCGCCCTACACTTCTGAAGGAGTCGCGATGTACCGCCTTTTTGTGTTGATCGCGCTCGTCGCATGTAGCGGCGGAAGTCCGACGCCGACCGGAACCCCGTGCGCGGATCCAGATCCGCTGACCGGGACCACGACGCTGACGTGGGACAACTTCGGTCACGACTTCATGTTCAAGTACTGCACGAACTGCCACTCGAGTGAGCTGCCCAACTCGAAGCGCAACGGCGCGCCGATCTATCACGACTTCGACACGCTGCTCGGCGTGCTCGAAGTTCCGGATCACATCGACGAGCAAACTGGCTGGGGCCCGAAGGCGGAGAACAACTTCATGCCGGGCGGCGGCACCAACGGGCGCTGTCCAAGCACGGCGGGCGGCAGCCTCGACGAGAACTGTCCGGAACCGACCGGCGATCAACGCACGAAGCTGTCGCAGTGGATCGCGTGCGAGCGGTTGCGCTCGCACGACTTCGTCGACGCCGGCGTCGACGCGTCGAACTGATCACAGGCCGATCGTCAGCTCGGCGCCGTCCCAGCGCGCGATCTTGTCGGCCACCGGCACGCGCGACCAGTCGAACGTTTGCGGCGTCGCATCGACGAGGTTCGCCGCGCGCACGAGGATGTCGAGGAGCTCGCCGGCGCTGTAGCGCTCGCGCAGCGCACTCCACGGGATCGACCCGTGCAGCTTCGCGAGCTTGTCGTACACCTGCGCGCCGCCTTCGGCGTTGCTACGCGTCGGGCGTTCGCCCGACTTGGTCGCCGGCTCGAGCAACAGGAAGTGATGGCGATAACGCGGCTGCGGAAAGCCGAGCAGTCGCTGCAACAACACCTGCGTCGCGGTCGACGGTGCGATATCGCGGCCGCGGATCACGTCGGTGATGCCGGCATCGGCATCGTCGACCACGACCGCGAGCTGATACGCGATCGCGCCATCGCGCCGCCGCACGATCGGATCGCCGAGCTGGATCGCCGGCGTCTGCGAGAGATCCAGTCCGCCGTCGTCGACGAGCTCGACGCGCTCGTCGGGCAACCGCACGCGGATCGCGACGTCGTGGGCCGCGCGCCACCCCGCCGCCGGCAGCAGCTCACCTCGGCACGTGTTCTCGTAGGCCCAGCCCCCGTCGGGTGCGCGCCGGCCCCCACTGCGTTGCGCACGACTACACGCGCACGGATACAGCCTGCCCTGCTCGGCGAGCCGATCGAGCGCCTCTTCATGCCGCGGCGTTCGCTCGCTCTGGATGACCGTGTCGTCCCACGCGAGCCCGAGCCACGCGAGCGCGTCGACGATCTGATCGCGCCACGCCGGCTTGACCCGCGTGAGGTCGATGTCCTCGAGCCGGAGCACCGCTTGGCCACCGCGCGACCGCGCGTCGAGCCAGACCAGCAGCGCCGAGAGCAGCGTGCCGGGATGCGCCTCGCCCGTCGTGGACGGCGCGAACCGAGAGATCACGCGCGAATCGTATCAGGAGCCGGCGTGATGCTCGTGCACTACGTTCGCGACTTCCGTGCGCTTCGAGGACTCGGCCCAGTACGGGTGATAGTGGTTATCACCCTTGAGGAACGTCCACGCCGTGTCGTGGATCGACGGCCGCGTATCGATATGGACGAACTGCTCCATCGGATACCAGCCGACGCCGACGTCGGTGTACGTCTTCCACACGTAGTCGCGAATCTCGCGGAGCTGGACGCCGCGGATCCGGAAGTCGAGCGCGCGACCATCGCGGTGCGGCGACGTCGGCGATTCGCCGCGGTTCACGCGCACCGCCGAGACGTACTCGATCGTCTTGCCGGGATAATGATCCTGGACATCGGCGAGCATCGCCAGCGTCTTCTGCGCCATCAGCTTCTCGTGGAACGTCTTGCGGCAGCGGAACAGCCGCTTGACGACGACTTTGGTGGCGGCGTCGGTCGTACCGTCGCGCCAGATCGCGATCGTGCCTTGCTGGTGATCGTTCTCGTCGAACAGGTGAACGGCCACAGGTCCGGCAACTTCAGCGTTCACGACTGTCGCAACAACCTGCGCCGGCATCGGCGCGGGTGCAGCGGCAGCGGTCCAGCCCGCCATCGCGGTGGTCATGATCTTGATCTTGATCAGGATTGGAACCATCGGAGGGAGAACGCTCTCACGAATTTGTTGGTGTTCAAATCGATTTTTGCTCCCGTAACTTCCGACGGAATTCCGCAAAGATTCAGGTTCAGATGACAGCGTCTTACAGTCCGAGTTAGCGTCACCATCCCGATGAAATTCAGCGATGAACACCTACAGCTTCGCCGTACCGTCCGCGATTTCGTAGAGAAGGAGATCAACCCACATTGCGAGGCGTGGGAGAAGGCCGGGCTGTTTCCCGCGCACGAGGTGTTCAAGAAAGCCGGACGCCTCGGGCTGCTCGGGATCAACAAGCCCGAGCAGTACGGCGGCATGGGCCTCGACTACTCGTATCAAGCTGTCGCGACCGAGGAGCTCGGTAACTGCAACGGCGGATCGCTACCGATGGCGCTCGGCGTGCAAACCGATATGGCGACGCCGGCGCTCTCGCGTTGGGGATCTCACGAGCTCAAGCAGGAATTCCTCGCGCCCGCGATCGCCGGCGATGTCGTGTGCTCGATCGCGGTGAGCGAAGCCTCGGGCGGCAGCGACGTCGCCGCGATCAAGACGGTCGCGAAGAAGGACGGCTCCGACTACGTGATCAACGGCTCGAAGATGTGGATCACGAACGCGGTGCACGCCGATTGGTTGTGCCTGCTCGTCAACACCGGCGAAGGCCCGGTCCACATGAACAAGACCCTCGTCGTCGTGCCGACCAAGCTCGAGGGCGTCACGATCGGCGCGAAGATCGACAAGCTCGGGATGCGTGCGAGCGACACCTGCCCGGTGTTCTTCGAGGACGTGCGCGTACCGCAGCGCAACCGCATCGGCGAAGAGGGCATGGGCTTCATGATGCAGATGGTGCAGTTCCAGGAGGAGCGCCTCTGCGGCGCGCTCAGCACCCTGCGCGGCATGGAGCGCGTGATCGATGCCACGATCGCCTACACGAAAGAACGCCACACGTTCGGCCAACCTCTCATCGCCAACCAGGTCATTCATTTTCGGTTCGCGGAGCTGCGGACCGAAGTCGAATGCCTGCGCTCGCTGGTCTATCGTGCCGTCGAGGAGTACCAAGGTGGGACGGATGTCACGATGCTCGCCTCGATGGCGAAGCTGAAGGCCGGCCGGCTCGCCCGCGAGGTTGCGGACTCGTGCCTCCAGTACTGGGGAGGCATGGGGTTCACCTGGGAGAATGTTGCAGCGCGCGCGTTTCGTGACACGCGGCTTCTGTCCATCGGCGGTGGCGCGGACGAGATCATGCTCGGTATCATCTGCAAGCTGATGGGGATCCTCCCCGGCAAGAAGAAGAAGCCGCAGTAGCTCGTGTTTGCGCGCGCGATCGTTTTGCTTTGCTTACTCTCGGTCGCGCGTCCCGCGTTTGCGGATTCGACGCCCAAGCCGATCGTGGGCTTTCGCGTGCGCGGTGCCTCGAAATTGACCGAGAGCACGCTCGGCTACCTGGCGCATGTCGAGCTCGGCGATGTCGTCGACGACTCGAAGATCGGCGAGCTCGAGGCCGCGCTGATGTCGAGCGAGCTGTTCAAGACCGCGGTCGTCACGCTCGAGCCGAGCGAGGGCGGCGTGCTCGTGGTGGCGACGCTCCAGGACAAGATGTCGTGGATCGCGGCGCCGACGCTGTTCATCCTGCCGAGTCACTACTCGGTTGGCGCCGGCTACGCCGAGAGCAACCTCGGCGGCGAGAACAAGAAGATGCTGCTGTACGCGCAGTACGGCAACCGTACGTCGCTCGTGCTCGGCACGTTCCTCGATCCATCGATCCACGGCACCAAGTGGGAGGCTCGTTTCGACCTGTATTTGCTCCACCAGATCACCGACGAATACTCGAACGTCGATCCGCGGTCCTTCGCGGTCGAGCGCGAGTCGACCGAGACGTTCCTCGATGCCGGCGCCCTCGTCGGCTACCGGCCGTTCTGGTGGCTCGTCGAGGAATTCCGGCTGCGCGGCGCATACGTCTATTTCCGCGACTCCAACGCGGGTGATGCCGCGAAGACCCCGCTACCGTCGCCGCAGAGCGATGGCTGGGACATCAGCGCGCAGCTGATCACGACGCTCGATCACCGCAGCCATTACTACGGCGTGACGTGGGGCCCGTACGTCCAGCTCCAGGTCGAAGCTTCGGTGCCGGTCGTCGACACTTACGGCTACCAAGATTTCAAAGCGCGCGCGTACTACAGCTGGAAGTTCTTCGAGGAGCACGAGCTCGAGCTGCGCACGCGGTTTCAAGCGGGCCGCCACCTGCCGTTTCACGAGGACATCACACTCGGCGGCGCCTCCGACCTCCGCGGCTACTCGGTCGATCAGTTCCGCGGCTCGCTCGCGACGATGTTTCGCGCCGAGTACTCGGTGCCGGTCTACAAGTGGAAGCTGTTCGCGTTCCGCGCGATCGGGTTCTACGACTCGGGCTACGTGCGGGTCGGCGCGCACGATCAGCCCTTGAAGAATTATCTGCCGGACCAGCCCGCGGGGACGTCGTGGTTTCGCAGCGACGCCGGCGCCGGCATTCGGCTGTACGTCTCGACGATCGTGCTGCCGCTGCTCGGCTTCGATGTCGCGTGGGGCATCGAATCGCACGCGCCCGAGTACTACTTCGAGCTCGGCCTGACCGATTTCTAGATCGGCTTCTAGTGCTTCGTCAGATCTAGCGTCACGTCGATCGTCTTCTTCTTCGCATCGATTTTCGTGACCGGCTCGACCTGGGTCTTCGCCGCATCCTGGATCTTGACGATCCCGTCCTGCATCAGCTTGCGGCTGAACACGTCGCCCTTCTTCACGGTCACCATCGCGAGGTACTTCTTCGCGTCGGCATCGGGCACACCCTTGACGTCGATCTTGCCGACGCGGAACTGATCGCCTTCGGTGATCGCGAACGTCACCGGCGACGCGCCACCGCTCGGCTTCGGCGGATCGACCGCGACGTTGATGAAGCCGTGGTCGTAGTAATAGGCGCTGAGCAATAGCGACGCGCGATCGACGAGGTCGCTGTTCCACGGCGAGCTCGCGACGAGCGTGCCCGCGATCGCCTTGATCAGGTCTGCCTTCTTCGCGTGCGCGTTGCCCTTGAACTCGACGGTCGTGATCGTCGTCGCCTTGCCCGGCGTGATCTCGATCGAGACGTCGACCTGGTTCGTGCCGACGTCGGTGTCCTTCCACGCGACCTGGACGTCGGTGTATCCCTTCGCGAGGTACTCGGCGCGTAGCTCGGCGACGACCTTCGCGAGCAGGCTCGGATCGAGCGGCAGTCCGACCGCCGTCGACAGCAGCCCCGGCAGCGGGATGTCCTGACCGCCGACTTCCTTCGCGGTCAACGCATGCAGGTTGCGCGCGGGCACGAGCGCGACGACGAGCTCGACGCCATCCGCGAGCTGCACCGCCGACGCGTTGACATCGCCGACGCCCTTGATGCCGAGCACCTGGGTCAGCTCGTCGCGCAAGCGCGCGCGGTCGAGCGGCTTGCCGACCTCGGCCGCGAGCATCTGCTTCGCCGCGGCGGTCTGCGTCGCGTCGTCGCCCTTCACGGTCACGGTCTTGACCGCGCCCTCGAGCTGGTTCCATGGCACTTCCGGCGCGGGACCGGTCGGCGTCGTCACCGGCGGCAGCGTCGGACGATCGCCCGTCGTGCCGTTTCCACCGCATGCCGCGAGCAACAACACGAACGCGAGGCGCTTCATTTCGCCTTCTCCACGTGCGCGGTCGCGCGCATCCGCTTGACCCATTCGCCTTCCGCGATCGCGGTCTTCTCCGAGAACACCGCCTCGCGGATCTGATCCTTGAGCGAATCGAACGAGCCGATCGACGGGTTCGCCTTCTTCGCCTGGTCGTAGCGGGCCTGGAGCTCGGCGTCGGTGACCTGGCCGCGGACCGACGGTGCATCGAGCGCGAAGGTGCGCTGCATGCGGATCTGCCGCGCGAGCTCGCGACGATAGGTCTCGCGCGTGAAGTGCTGCTCGGCGAGTGCCTTGTCGAGGCCGGCATCGTCGAGGTGATTCTCGGCCTTGATCATCGCCTCGGCTTGTTGCATCTCGCTGTCCGTGACGTCGACATGTAACCGCACCGCCGCGTTCTCGATCAGCGCGCTGTCGATCAACGCGTCGATGGCGGCTTGCGTCTGATCGAACGTGGGCTTGTCGATCTTGTTGCGTTCGAAGATCTCGTCGATCTCGCTGTGAAAGATCGGCCGGCCATCGACGGTGGCAACGACGTGGTCGAGCTTCGCGGTCGAGCCGTCCTGGGGACGGGCGAGCGCGAGAGCCGGGAGGGTGACGAGGAACAGGACGAGGTAGTGCTTCATTCGTGCGGTACGACGCCGTTGACCGGCACCCAGATGGTCTCGCCCGACGCGCCGACCTCGAGCTCGTAGTAGCCCTGCAGCAGCTGGCGCACCGTCGCGGATTGCATGAGGCCATTCGGCCCCGGCACCAACACGCGCGCGCCCGGCGAGACTTTCTTCGCGATCTCGCCGGAGGCGACCTGCGACGAGCCGATGTGCGAGACACCGATGCCCATGATCGAGCCGCGCGGTTGCTCGGCATCGACGACCCCGATCCGCATCGAGCCGGGCACCGGCGTCGGCACGCCCGGCTGCGTGATGTCATCGGTCGAACGCGGCACTTCTACGGCGCGCGCCGCGGGCTTACCGACGAGCCCACTCGCTTCGGTCACGCGTTGGCGCGCCGATGGCGGCGGCACACTCGGCATCAATCGCGGCGTCGGCGTGCCGGCGATGTCGTTCGCGACGGCCTTCGACGGCGGCGGAATCGGCGTGCCGTCCGCGATCTTTGGTGCACCGGAAGGGGGCGCCGGAAGCGGCAGCGGTAACGGTGGCGTCGACGCCGAGCGGGCCGGCCGGATGTTGATCTCGCCCGACGCTTGCTGCGACGGCTGACTCGACGCGCGCGCCTGCTTGAGCGACGGCAATGCCGGCGGCTCGACGATGACCGGAGTCAATGGCGGTGGCGTCGTCGTCGCGAGCGTACGGCCGCTACCGGTCGGCGGAGCGGGTGCGGATGGCGCGGCCGGCGGCAACGGCGGCGGCGTGATGGCGGGCGACGCGAGCGGCGCGGTCCGCGGCTCGCGCGCGGTTTCGGTCAGCGGCTTCGCGGCCGGGGACTGCGCGGTATCGCCATTGGCTCCGATGCGATGCCGCCCCGACCACTCGAGCGAAGGCACGAGCTCGTCGAGCGGACGGGTGCCGTCGTCGGCGAGCACCGCGAGATGGCCCATCCGCACGAGCTCGATCCCGAACACCGCGCCCGCGGCCGGGTTGTACGCGACGAGCTCCTCGACGATGTGCGACTGCATCTGGATGTCGGTCACCGCGTTCGGCGTCCCCGCCATCACCACGCGACGCGTGAGCAGGCGCGCGAGCATGCGTTCGATCGAGCGCGAGACCGAGCGCAAGATGCCGTCGTTCACTGCATCGAACGGCAAGCCTACGAACTGCGCGATCAATAGATTGGGATCGGTGCAGCGCACTTGCAGCGAACCCGTCGCGCGCAACCGCACGCCTTCACCGGTTCCCGGCACGATGAACATCGTCACCATGTCGAACGAAACCTCGACCGGTGCGGTGAGCACGAAGAACGCGCTCACCGGTCGCATCGGATCTGGCGTGCGCCAGCGATGTCTTCCGGTCTGCAACAAACCACCGACCAACCACGCCGGGCACATCACGACCTGCTCGTCATCCGCGCAGACCACCTCGTGCTCTTCCGGGCCGATCGGAAACGGCCAGGCGTACACGAGATGGTCAGACGCGACAGCGTCGCGCGCAATGACCGGCATCAACGCGATACTACAGGATCTCGACGGGGGAAGGTTCCGACCGCGGACTCGTAAAATCGGTAAGGGAGGAAGCTAGTCGTCGTCGCTGGCGGGCAGTTCGTCCGACAGCGCGATGGGGTGGATTCGTACGCGCCGAACGCGCCTCGGTGATGCCTCGATCACCTCGAGCACGGTCCCGTTATCGGTGGTCAGCCGTTCGCCGGCCTGGGGGATTGCTTGCGCGAGAGCCATGCACAATCCGGCGATCGTCGTGCGATCGCGGCCGACCGGGAGGTCGAGGTGGAGGTCGCGGTTGACCTTGCGGACCGCGGCCCAGCCCTGGACCAGGATCGTACCGGCGGGCTCGCGCGTGAAGTACTGCTCGGGGACATCGTCCTCACTCATGATGTCGCCGACGAGCTCTTCGATCAGGTCCTCGGTCGTCACCAGCCCGGAGATGCCGCCGCCGTCGTCCATCACGATCGCCATCTGGGTGCGCCGGCGCTGCATCTCGCGGAGCAGATCGAGCGCGCGTGTCGTTTCGGGCACCTTGTGCGCGGGCCGCAGGATGTCCTCGAGCACGATGAGGCCTTTCTCCCAGCTCAGCGACAACACGTCGCGGGCAACGATGTAGCCGATGATGTTGTCGATGTTGTTGTCGTAGACGGGCATCCGGCTGTGACCCTCTTCGAGCAACACCCGCTGGACTTCCTCGGGCGGCGCCGCGCGGCGTAGCGCAACGACTCGGTTGCGCGGCACCATGACCTCGGCGACCGTGACCTCGCCGAAGCCGAGCGCGCGCGACGCGATCTCCGAGGCGCGCGGATCGACCGAGCCGGTCTTCGCGGCCTCTTCGACCAGTTGCTGGAGCTCGTCGCGCGACAGCCGGGCCTCGGTGAACGTGGTGCGGTCGCCGACGAACCGGAGAAACAAGTTCGAGGTCCCGGTCAGCAGCCACACCACCGGCCGGACGATCCGCGACATCGTCCTGAGCGGGCGCGCGACGAAGAACGAGTAGCGATCGGCGTAGCGCAGCGCGAGCGATTTCGGGACGAGCTCGCCGACGACGAGCTCGGTGAACGCGACGATCGCGACGACCGTGATCA
>JBDUAS010000322.1:0-7462 GCA_040004535.1 Deltaproteobacteria bacterium | reverse complement strand
CGCACGAGCGTCGCAAGCCGGATGGCTCGCTGCTCGACATCGTGCACCGCGACGTGTCGCCGTCGAACGTCCTGATCTCGTACGACGGCGGGATCAAGCTCGTCGACTTCGGCGTCGCGAAGGCAGCGACGAGCTCGGTCAAGACGCGCACCGGCACGCTGAAGGGCAAGATCGCGTACATGTCTCCCGAGCAGGCGAAGGGCTCGACGGTGGATCGCCGCAGCGACGTGTTCGCGCTCGGCATCGTGCTGTGGGAGATGATCACGACGCAGCGCCTGTTCAAGGGCGACAACGACCTCGCGACGATCCAGCTGATCATCAACTCGAAACCGCAGCCGCCGCGCGAGCTGCGCCCGGAGTGCCCCGAGGAGCTCGAGCGGATCACGCTCAAGGCGCTGTCGAACGATCCGGACACCCGCTACCAGACCGCCGAGGAGGTCCAGCTCGATCTCGAGGAGCTCGCGCGCGAGCTGCGCTGGAAGCAGTCGGCGATCGCGCTGCGCTCGCACATGCACGAGCTGTTCGCCGAGGAGATCAAGGCGTGGAAGAGCGCGCAGGCTTCGGGCGTGACGCTGATGGACCACGTCACGTCGGCGAGCATCGTCGAGATGACGACACCCGTGAGCGAGAACGAGATCTCGTTCCTCGACGACGATGACGACGACGACGATTCGGTGCAGCAACCGACGCAAGGCATGATCACGACGACGTCGCCACCGCGGCCTTCGAGCACGATGCCGCCGCTGGTCGCGAACGTCGCACCGTCGGTGGTCGTCAATCGCGTGGAACACACGCCGCATCCCCAGCAACTGCCACAGCAGCACTCGCAGCCGGGCGTGCCGATGCCGATGCCGCCGAGCTCGTCGGGTGCGGTACGCGCGCACGCGTATACGCCAGCGCATCCGGTGGTGGCACGCACCATGACCGGGCCGCCGTCGGGCCCGATCCGGATGCCGACGGACAACCTGCCGATCGTCGCGCAGACGTATCCGCGCGAACCGACGGCGTTTCCGATCGCGCCGCGCGAGTGGCGAGAGAACAAGGCGACGGGTCAGCTCGATCCGAACGAGGGTCGCCACAAGCGGCTGATCGTCGGCGGCTTGGCCGCGATGGCGGTGATCGCGATCGTGTTGTTGGCGACGGGCGGCAGGAGCGCACCAGCGGAGGCGGCGGATGCGGATCCGGATGTGACGAAGCCGGAGCCGGTGGAGACACCGCCAGCGCCGGTGGTGACGCCGATCCAGACGGAGCCGCCAATCGAGATGAAGGTGGAGCCGCCCCCGACACCCACCGCAACAGCACCTACCACAACAGCACCCACCGCAATCCCACCCGCAGCAATACCAGCATCGCCTACGCCTACGCCTACGCCGGCAGGCGGAGCGAGTACGACGCACCATCACCACACGACGCCACCGCCGGTCACGACCACGCCTCCGCCGAAGGTGGATCCCAAGCATGCGGCGATGAATCGTGATTCGGCGCTGCCGCCACCGTAGATGCGCTCGCTACTCGTTGCCGTTGGTTTGCTCGTCGCGACGCGCGCGTACGCCGACGAGGACATGACCGGGCTCGACGACCGCACGCAACAGATGGCGCAGTCGCTCAACGCCGACGCACGGCCGCACTTCGTGCTCGGCTACAAGGCGTTCAACGCGAAGAACTACAAGACCGCGACCGCCGAGCTCGAGATCGCCTATCGCCTCGACCCCGAGGTGCCACTGCTGTTCACGTGGGCGCAGTCCGAGCGGCTCGGCGGCAACTGCAAGCGCGCGATCGAGCTCTACCAGAAGTATCTCTACTCCGACATCAACAAGGATCAGGCCGCGTTCACGCGCGAGCGGATCCACGAGTGCGGCGGCACGCCGCAGGCGAAGCCGACCGCAGCGACGACGGTCACGCCGACGTTGCCGCCGCCGCAACCGGAGCAGCCAGAGCTACCCGCCGAGCCGGTGCGCTACGTCTGGTATCGCGACGTGCCGGCCGACGTCCTCGCCGGCGCCGGCGCGGTGAGCTTGCTCGCCGGGCTCGCGCTGTTCAGCAAAGCGCACGGAACCTCGAACGATGCCGCGGCCGCGTTCTATCTCGACGATCACGAGCGCCTGCGCGCCGATTCGATCCATCAACGCAACCTCGGTATCGGCGCGACGATCGCCGGGGCGCTGATCGGCGGAGCCGGCGTCGCGCTGTACGTCTATCACGGCAAGCGCGCGGCGGTGACCACCGACGGCCGCGGCGTCGCGCTCGCGTTCAGATGGTGAAGATCGCGGCGCCCCAGGTGAAGCCGCTACCGAACACCGACGACAAGATCCGATCGCCGCGCTTCACCTTGCCCTGGTTGCGCCAGTAGTCGATCGTGAGCGGGACCGTCGCGGCAGTCGTGTTGCCGTAGAACTGGATCGTGTTGAGGACCTTCTCGGGCGGAATCTTCGCGACCTCGACGACCTTCTCGTTGATGCGGAGATTTGCCTGGTGCGGCACGAACCACGCGATGTCGTCCCAGCCGAGGCCCGTCTTCTGGAGCGCCGCTTGCGTCGACATCACCATGCCGCGCACCGCATTCAAGAACACCCGCTTGCCGTCCATGTGTGGATACATCGGCGCGTTCTGCTCGCGATCGCGCGGATCGTAGTCGAGGTACGGCATCCGCGAGATCTCGAAGATCTTGAGATACAGGTCCATCGCGCCGCTGCCGTCGGCGTGGGCGGAGGTGTACATGATGCCGGTCTTCGGATCGTCGGTCTCCGTCGGACCGAGGACCATCGCGCCGGCGCCGTCGCCGAACAGCACGGTGACGTCGCGGCCGCGGGTCGAGTAATCGATCGCGTGGCTGTGGAGCTCTGCGCCGATCAAGAGGATGCGCTTGTACATGCCGGTGCGCGCGAACGCGTCGGCCATCTGGAGGCCGTACACGAACGCCGAGCACTGCTGGCGAATGTCGAAGCACGCGCAGTTCGTGCGATCGGCGATGCCGAGCTTCTTCTGGACGAGCACCGCGGTGCCGGGAAAGTGAAAGTCCGGCGACAGCGTTCCGAGGATGATGCAGTCGATGTCCTTCGCTTCGAGACCCGCATCCGCGATCGCGCGCTTCGCCGCTTCGAGTGCGAGGTCGCTCGTCGACACGGTGCCGTCGTTCGGCACGAACCGGCGCTCCGAGATCCCGGTACGTTGCTGGATCCAGGCGTCGGTAGTCTCCATCTGCACGGCGTCCTGGCGGACGTGCTTGGCGTCCAGATAACGCAACTCGTCGTTACCGACGACGCGATCCGGGACGTAGCTGCCCAGTCCCAGGATCTTCGTGCGAATCATGGACCTGAGATAGCACATGTTGCAGCCTACTAACCGTGCGGGGTCTGGCCGTGAGTTACATCGTCGCGAGGTGGATCATCGTCGGCATCGTCGTCGGCATCGTCGGCGGCGTCGTCGGCGATGCGCGTGGTGGCGACTTACCGCTCGGTAGGTCGCGCACGTACGATCGCTACTGCGTCGCGTGTCACGGCGAGCGCGGCGATGGTCGCGGTCCTGCAGCGCCGTTCACGTGGGGCGTGCCACGCGACTTCACTTCCGGGCAATACAAGTTCAGCACGACCGGTGGTGCGCCGAGCGATGACGAGCTGCGCGCGGCGATCGAGTACGGGGCACCGGGGACGTCGATGCCCGCGTTCGCGACGAGTCTCTCGCCAACAGAGGTCGACGAGCTCGTCGCGACGCTCAAGGCGTTCGCACCGACCGCGTTTCACGCGGCGCGCTCGCAAGGCGTCGGCCCGTCGAGGCCGGCAAATCCTGATCGCGGCGCGTATCTCTGGACGCAAGCGGGCTGCGCGACGTGTCATGGCGACACAGGTCGCGGCGATGGCCCCGCGGTCGCGGCGATGCCGAGCGAGCGCCGTCCGTACGATCTGACCGCGTCGCCACTGCATCGCCCGCGCGCGACCGACGATGCCGAGGGCCGCCGCCGCGCCGCCGCGCAGAGCATCGCGTTTGGTCTCGCCGGCACCGCGATGCCCGCGTACCAGGGCCAGCTTCCGGAATCGGATCTGTGGGCGCTCGCGGATCGCGTCGTCGCGTTCGGAGAGCACACGCACGAAGATCGCAGCGCGATCGATCCAATCAAGATCGCCGCTGATCGTGCAGCACCGCTCGCGACCGCGATCTGGCCGGGCAGCGGCAGCGACGCCAAGATCTGGGGCACTCACCTCGCGCCCCAAGGCACGCCACCCGCGAAGCTCGCGCCGGCCGAAGCGTCGCTGTCGGCGCGCCAGTGCCAGCGCTGTCACGCGAAGCAAGTCCGCGAGTGGACCAACTCGTTGCACGCGCACGCCGGCTCGCCCGGGTTGTACGCGCAGCTCGACGCCGGTCTCGCCGACACGTGTCGTCGCTGTCACGCGCCGCTCGCCGAACAAGCGCCGGGTAAGATCTATCAAGCCGAGCTCCGCGACCAAGGCGTGACGTGCGCCGCGTGTCACGTGCGCGGCTGGACGCGCAACGGGCCGCCCCGCGCGGATGCGACGCTGCTCGCGGCGCCTGCATATCCGCGCGAGGAGCGGCCGATCTACGAGCGCGCTGACTTCTGCATGCCGTGTCATCAGCTGCCGCCGCGTAACGCGCTCGCGGGCAAGCCGTTGCTCGATACCTACAAGGAGTGGCTCGAGGGTCCGTACATGAAGCGCGGCATCCAGTGCCAGCACTGCCACATGCCGAACCGCGAGCACGAGTGGCGCGGCGTCCACGATCCAGACACGGTGCGCCAGGGCATCAAGCTCGACGGCGTCGCGCACGCCACGAAGACCGGCGCGACCGTGGTCGCCGACCTCATCAACATCGGTGCCGGGCACTACTTGCCGACGACACCGACGCCGGCGCTGTGGCTCGAGATCGATCTTCGCGACGCGCACGGCGAGCTGATCGAGGGCGCGCACGGCGAGCTCCGGATCGGCCGCGAGATCTGGTTCGATGGCACCTGGCACGAGCGCAGCGACACCCGGATCCCACCCGGAGCGAAGGTGACACTCGCGAAAGCATGGAGAGGCGGTCGCGTGAATGAAGCGACCACCGCGAGCGTTAGTGTCGAGGTCTGGCCCGACGACTATTACGAGCACTTCTACGAGGCGCGGCTGAAGCAACAGCTGCCGCCGGCGATCCGCGCGCAGTACGAAGATGCGTACGAGGCCGCGAGAGCGTCGCACTACGTCGCGGAGCGGCTCGACGTCGCGCTATCATCGGAGCCCTGAACAAGCTGGTATTCGCATGGAGCGCGCTCGCGGTGGCCGCGTGCTCGGGTCATCACACGAACCACTACGACGACGTTCCGGATCACGCACCGAAGCTCGTCGTGTTGCTCGTGATCGATCAGTGGCCCGAGTGGTCGTTCGAGCAGAAGCGTGGCGCGTTCCACGGGGGCTTCCAGCGGATGCTGGCCGAAGGCGACTGGCACGTCGGCCATCACCCGTCGGCGGCGACGCTGACCGCGCCCGGGCACGCGTTGCTGGGAACCGGCGAGCCAAGCGCGACGTCTGGAATCATCGCGAATCACTGGTGGCACCGCGATCTCGGCGTGTCCTTGAAGGCGGTCGAGGCGGCGGACGGCTCGGTCACCGCGGACTGGCTACGCGTCAACGGGCTCGGCGATGCGATCGCCGCGGCGAAGACCGGCGCGAAGGCGGTGGCGGTGAGCCTCGAGGACCGCGCGGCGATCTTGCCGCTCGGGCATGCGGGCTTGCCGATCTGGTACGACACCAAGACTGGTAAGTGGACGACGCTCGGCACGGCGCCGAAGTGGCTCGACGAGCTCAACACGGTCAGCCCGGTGCCGCCGCGCGCGCATGAAGTGTGGACGCCGCTCGATTCGAAGCAGCTCGCGGAGCTCTCCGGCGTCACCGACGATCAACCCGGCGAGGTCGGCGAGAAGGGCTTCGGCACGACGTTCCCGCACGATCCGACGAAGACGAAGCTGCCCGATGAAGCGTTCTTCGCGATGCCGCTCGGCAACGAGCTCGTGTTCGAGGCGGCGCGCGCCGCGATCGTCGGCGAGCAGCTCGGTACAGATCACACACCCGACCTGCTCGTCGTCAGCCTCTCGGCACACGACTACATCGGCGACGGCTGGGGCCATGAATCGTGGGAGCAGTGGGATGACGAGCTCCGCCTCGACCAACAGATCGGTGTATTCCTCGACGAGCTCGACAAGCGAGTCGGTGCCGGCAACTGGGCGATGATCGTGACGAGCGATCACGGCGCGAGCCCGCTACCGGAAAAGCTCGGCGGCGGACGCATGACCATGGGCCAGCTCCAGCGCGCGGCGAACCACGCGGCGTACGCGGTGCTCGGGCCGGGCACGTGGATCGACAACGCGCACTATCCGAACATCTACTTCTCGAAGGCGATGCTCGCGCAGCCCAAGGGCGAGCTCGCGTCGGCGACGCAACGCGTGATGTTCGCGCTGCGCGCGTTCCCCGGCATCGAGCGCGTCGGCCGCGTGAGTGACTACGCCGGTAACTGCGACAAGCGCTCCGGCGTCGCGCTGACGTTGTGCCTGACGTTCGATCCGGAACGCTCGGGCGAGCTGTTCTACATGGCGAAGGCCGGCTGGATCGTGATGGACGACGACCCGAGCGCGACGGCGCATGGCTCGTGGCAGGACTACGACCAGCGCGTGCCGTTGATCTTGATCCCGCCGGATCGCACGGCAAGGCATGCGCCGATGACCGCGCCGGCCGACGATATCGAGGAGACCAAGGTCGCCGCGTTGCTCGCGCGCTGGCTCGGCGTCAAGGCGCCTCAGACGTTACCTCCTCGCCCTCAACTGCCGGAGGGTCCGCCGGGTCCGGGGTCGGCGGCGGGCTCGGGCTCGGGCTCGGGCTCGGGTCTGGCCGAAATTCGCTAGGGGCTCAGATCTCGTGCGGCATCGGCCGCCGCGGCGCGCGGAAATAGCGCAGCGGCGAGTACGGCCCAAAGTTCGAAACCCGGCTGGTGTACAGGTCGGCGTAGTCGTTGACCTGCTCGCCGAACCGCGAGTTCTCGTTGCCCTCGCGCAAGCAGCTGCCCCAGTGCGAGTTGTAGGCGCGATCGAGGCGCTGCTCGAGCGAGTCGACCTCGGCGTCCATCAGGTCGGCGCGGTCGCGCAACGAATCGATCGTCGAGCGCGACAACCTGCGTTCTTCCTCGAGCTGATCGTGCATCGCGGCGTGCGTCGGATCATCGAGCAGGCGCTGGACCTTCTTGAGCCGCAACGATTGGTAATCGATCTCCGACTCGAGGTTGCGGTGGCGGCGATCGAGCAGCTCGAGATCGTGGATCTGCGCCTCGAGCCGATCGCTCACCGCGATCTCGCGCTCGAGCTCCTGGAGCACCATCGCGGTACGCCACATGTGCGCTTTACGGAGGCGCAGGATGTCGCCGTAGATGTGATCGCCGATGTAGAGGACCTGCTCGCCCTTGATGCCGGTCATCTGCTCGAACGCGA
>JBDUAS010000571.1:0-2251 GCA_040004535.1 Deltaproteobacteria bacterium | reverse complement strand
GACCTCGACGTGTTCAAGGTCGTGCGCGAAGGCAAGACGCTGTACCTGCTCGGCCACCTCGCACTCGCGAGCTACCAGCGCCGGATCGGCGCGAGCCTCGGCGTGCAACCCGGCGCGGAGCTCGTGACCGCGACGAAGACCGCCGCGAAGCGCGACATCCCGGTCGAGTTGATCGATCGCGATATCAACGTCACGCTGCGCCGGACCTGGCGCAACCTCGGCATCTGGCGCCGGATGACGTTGCTGTGGGGCCTCCTCGCGGGCGGCGAAGAGGCCGCGGATGGCGAAGGCGTCACCGCCGAGACCGTCGAGAATCTGAAGGAGCCGAAGGCCCTCTCGGAGATGCTGACGGAGCTCGGCAAGGCGGTGCCCGAGATCAAGGGCCCGCTCGTCGACGAGCGCGATCAATACCTCGTGTCGAAGATGCGCGAAGCGGGCGAAGGCAAGAAGACCGTCGTCGCGGTCGTCGGTGCGGCGCACGTCCCGGGCATGACGAAGCAACTCGATCAACCGATCGATCGCGCCGAGCTCGACAAGATTCCGCCGGCGGCGTTGTGGTGGCGGATCGCGAAGTGGGCCGTCCCGATCGCGTTCCTCGCGGTGCTCGTCTATCTCGCGAAGGTCAACGATGCGGCGAGCTTCGCGAAGACGATGCTCGCGTGGATCATCCCGACCTCCGCGGGCGCGGCGCTGTTCACCGCGATCGCGGGTGGCTCGCCGTTCACCGTCGGTGCCGCGCTGCTCGCGGCGCCGGTCGCGCGCGTGTATCCGCTCGTCCGCACCGGCATCGTGGTCGGCATCGTCGAGGCGTGGCGGCGCAAGCCCTCGGTCGTCGATTGCGAACGGCTGCCCGAGGACACCCAGTCGTTCAAGGGGTTCTGGACGAACCCTGTGACGCGGATCCTGATCATCGCGACGGCAGCGGGCCTCGGCGCGCTCCTCGGGTTTGGCATCGGTGTGGGGCTCATCGCTACCCGCCTGTGAGCCTGTAACTTTGCGCACGCGGGAACGTCGCGCGGGCGTCACCAACGACCGATGGACTCCCGCGGTCCGACCACGTTACAAACGCGGTCATGATCAATCGACGTACGGCGATCAAGCAGATCGGTGGGCTGGCCGGAGCGGCTGCGATGGCGAAGTACCTGCCCGGCTGCGGCGGCGCCGACGAGCCGAAGGGCATCACGACGTACGTCTACATGATGCTCGAGAACCGCAGCTACGATCACTACTTCGGCGCGCGGTCGTTGCTCGAGGGCAAGGCCGGCGACGGCCTCCAGATGTCGTTCGCGAACAAGGACGTCAACGGCACGCCGATCGCGCCGTGGGCGCCAACCGTCGATCAGATGTGCGATCCGGATCCCCCGCACGGTTGGGTCGCGCTCCACAACAGCTGGAACAACGGTGCGTGCGATGGGTTCGTGAAGTCGCACCAGATGGATCACAACAGCACGACGCTGATCGATCCGATGCAGTACCTGTCGCGCACGCAGCTGCCGGTCAGCTACGCGCTCGCCGACGCGTACACGTCGTGCGACCGCTACTTCTGTTCGGTGATGGGCCCCACCCTGCCGAACCGCGCGTACTGGCATGCGGCGACCTCGTTCGGCATCGGTCCCGACGACAACGCGAACGCCGAGATCCTGACGACGTTCAACACCGTGCCGGTGCCGACGATCTACAACCGCCTCACCGACAAGAAGGTCGACTGGGCCTATTACTACGGCTCGATCCCGGTCGTGTCACTGCTCGGCAACCCCGGTCCCTACCAGCTCGATCTCGGACCGAACGACGGCACCGGCAGGATCCGCAAGTTCGGCGACTACGAGGGCCTGACCGGTCAGTTCTTCAAGGACGCCGCCGCGGGCACGTTGCCGCCGGTGTCGTACATCGATCCGTTCTTCTACCTGAACGACGACCACCCGCCGATCCATCCGATCAACGGCCAGCTGCTCGTGTCGGCCGTGTACAACGCGCTGGCGGCGTCGCCCCAGTGGAACAACTGCATGCTCGTCATCACGTACGACGAGAACGGCGGGTTCTTCGATCACGTGTCGCCGCCGACGACGACGGACGACACGCTCGCGAACTTCGGCGTCGACGGCTTCCAGCAGATGGGCTTTCGCGTCCCGACGATCGTCGCGGGTCCGTACGCGAAGCAGAACTACGTCTCGTCGGTCGTCTACGACCACACCTCGCCGCTCAAGCACCTGCAGAACGCGTTCGGGCTCGAGAGCCTCAACGTCCGCATGGA
>JBDUAS010000087.1:0-24767 GCA_040004535.1 Deltaproteobacteria bacterium | reverse complement strand
TCATGGGCGCGTCCTATCCGTATGTCGTGCTGAAGCTCGGCTTCGGCCCGAACGTGTCGGTCGTCGCCGCGTTCTTCGGCTATCTGTTCCTCGGCCTCTTGTTCCGCAGCTTCAACCGCTGGGAGAACAACATCGTCCAGACCGCCGGCACGTCGGCGGCGCAGACCGCGTTCATGTGCGTGATCCTCGCGGCGTTCGACTTCGTCGCCCAAAATCCAAAGCTGCACTACACGTTCTCGCCGTCGCCGTTTCACGCGTTCTTGTGGCTGACCGCGGCGAGCATCCTCGGCATCTTGATGGCCGTGCCGCTGCGCCGGCACTACGTCGTCGACGAGCAGCTGACGTACGCGGATGGCGTCGCGGCGGCCGAGACGATCATCGTGCTCGATTCGCGTGGCAAGGCGGCGCGCGACGGCGCGATCGCGCTCGGGCTCGGCCTGATCGCATCGGCGGCCACCTGGTACTTGACCCAGAAGTGGGGCGGCCGGCTGTTCGGCGTGCCGATGGACTTCGACTACAACGATGTCGTCAATAAGGTCCTTCACAGCAAGGTGATCGGCTACGACCCGCCGGGCGTCATTCCCGAGGTCGTGCTCCCGACGATGTTCGGCCTCACGCTCGCGTCGACGAGCGCCGGCTTCCAGGTCAGCCTGTTGTCGATCGGCTCCGGCATGATCGTCGGTAACCGGATCAACATCTCGATGGCGATCGGCGGCCTGATCGCGTGGGTGATCGCGCCGAAGTTCCTGTACCCCGACATCATCGCGCACGCGTCGCGCAAGGACATCCTGCTGTGGGTGATGTGGCCCGGCACCGGCATGTTGATCGCCGCCGGCCTGACCTCGCTCGCGCTCAAGTGGCGGACGCTCGCACGCACGTTCAGCACGCTGTCGGCCGACTCGATCGAGGGCGGCGACTTCCCGCTCAAGTGGGTCGCGATCGGCTCCGCGCTCGCGACGCTCGCACTCGTCATCATCCAGTACTCGTTCTTCGGCCTGCCGCTGTGGCTGACCGTGGTCTCGGCCGCGCTGTCGGCGCCGCTGATGCTCGTCGGCCTGCGCGTGCTCGGCGAGACCAACTGGGGCCCGATCAGCCAGCTCACGAACGTGATGCAGGCGCTGTTCGCCGCGCTCGCGCCCGGCAAGATCACGACGAACCTCGTCGCGAGCGGCACGACCGGCACGGTCGCGGTCCAGTCCGAAGCGATCATGCAGGACTACAAGTGCGGCCACATCATCGGCTCGACGCCGCGGTTCCTGACGTACTCGCAGCTGATCGCGGCGCCGATCGGTGCATTCGCGGTCGCGTTCACGTATCCGATCTACAAGGCGACCTACGGCATCGGCGGCGATCACGGCTTGTCGTCGCCGATCTCGGTGCGAATCGCCGGCTTCACCGACGTGCTGTCGAGCGGCTTCGACGCGCTGCCGAAGTACTCGCTGATGTTCCTCGTGATCGGCGCGGCGATCGGCATCATCATCGCGGTCGGCGAGACCAGGTGGCGCGACTACCTGCCGTCGCCGACCGGGCTCGGCATGGGCATGCTGGTGCCGGGCAACGTCGTGTTCACGATGGTGCTCGGCGGCCTCCTGTACTCGTGGTGGAACCGCGCCGACAAGGCGAGCGCGGACAAGCTCGCGATGCCGCTCGCGTCGGGGCTGATCGCGGGTGAGGCGATCATGGCGATCGTGATCCCGGCGTTGATCGCGATGAAGCTGCTGGCGCCTTAGCGCAGCTTTGCGACCGCGTGGAACACGCGCGTCACGGTCGCATCGTTGACCACGACCGGCTGCGCCCACAGCGCGTGCAGCACCCGGCGCTTCGCGTCGACGAACAGGCTCTCTCGATCGCCAACCGTATTCGCACCACCACGCCCGAGCGAGAGCGTTGCGAACGGCAGCGTGTTGATCGCTCCCCACGGCGTGCACTTCGCCGCCCCGGCCGTGCAGCTCGCGTGGACGAACCGGCCGGTGACCCCGGCGTTGTCGTAGTAGGCGACGTGCAGCGCGCCCGTGACCGGATCGAGTGCGAGGTTCGGCACGAGGTGGATCGCGCAGCCATCGCCGAGCGTGCGCCGCGTCCAGGTCTTGCCGGCGTCGTGGGTCGAAGCGATCACGATGTCCCACACCGCGTCGCGGCCGCCGCGGACGTACGCGATGTAGAGCCACTTGCGCCTCGCATCGACCGCGATGCTCGGATTCGCGAAGTAGGTCGGCAGCGTCTCGTCGCGGCCGCTGACCACGAGAGGCGAGGTGAACGTCTCGCCGTCCTTCGACGACGCGTACTCGATGCGCTGCATCGCCGAGCCGTAGCCTCCGTGGTCGTCGCCGTTCAATGTCACGATGTGGAGCACGCCGGTGTCGTCGACGACCGCGTTGCCGTATGCGCCGGCGAGTGGCGTCGTCGTCGCCACGAACGTCGCGCCGTGATCGTGCGAGGTGCGGACGCGGAGCCCCTGCGTGCCTTCGCCGTACATCACGTAGAGCGCGCCCTTGCCGGCGGCGAGTAACGGCGCACCGAGCGGGCTGCCGTCGTCGGCTTGGACCGGATGCGGCGCTCCCCACGCGACGCCATCGCTCGACACCGCGAGCTCGATCGCCTCGGCGTCCCGCCACGCGGCGTAGTAGTGATCGCCGTGCGCGACCACGACATCGTGGCCGGTCGCGGTCGGTGCATCCGGTGCGAACGCCACGCCGGTCGGGGTTGTCACGAGCGCGACGAACCCGGCATCGCGGACCGCGCCACTCGGCTCGGTTCCGGTCGCCCACGGCTCGGCATCGCCGAACGCGGGATCGTGGATCACGGGGCCCGGGCAGTGGTTCGCGACGATCGCGGCGAGGTTCGGCAGCGAGCACGCGTGCCACTCGCGATCACACACGTAGCCTTCGTCGCGGCGACAATCGGCGTCCCTCTTGCAGCTCGCCATGCAGGTCGGACCGAGTCGACCGGTTTCGACGCACGTCCCGTCACACGCGTCGCAGCTCGACGCACAATAGCCACCGGGCAGTGCGAGGCAGGCGAGCGGAGACGCACAGCTGGTCGCCGTGCAGGCCTCTCCGCGCGCGTGCAGCGGCGGTGGGCCGTCGATCGCGACCGGGGCCGCATCTCGCATCACCACCAAGGCTGGCGGATTCACGACGGTTGCCGGTGCAGACGAGCACGCAACCAGTAGCGTGAATAAGCCCGGGCCGCGCATCGTCGAGTTATAACGCCGCCATGCGCACACCTACGTATTGTCTCGCGCTCGCTTCGACTCTCCTAGCTCTGCCAACCTCTGGAGCCCTCGCCGATACCGCGAAAGGACCGGTCGCCACCGTGCCGAAGGTCGGCGAGACGCTGAACCAGAGCGGCGGCGTCGCCTGGCCCAAGCTGCAGTGGCTCTACGACGCACCGTCGGCGAAGGATGCCGCGGGCAAGGTCGTGATCCACTGGTTCTGCCAGGCCAAGGTCCAAGCGTGCGTCGATGATCTCGCGCGCGTGATCACGCTGCGCGATACCGGCAAGGTCTACATCGTCGCGTACATCAACGCCGCGTCGCAGGCCGAGGCGAAGAAGCTCGATCCGATCCGCGAGAGCGAAGGTGTCGGTCGCGGCACGGTCGCGTTCGGCAAGGGCGTCGCCACGCTCGACAAGCAGCTCAGCATCACCGGCCCCGCGAGCTTCGTCGTCGACGTCGATGGCAAGGTCCAGATGGTCTCGACCGCGAGCGACGCGGCCGCGCTCGACGCGCGCGATGCGAAGGTCACCGAGCTCAGCCACAGCATCAAGGACTACACGTCGCAGAAGGACGGTCCCACGACGGTCAAGCCGGGGGACAAGTTCACGCTGTCGCTCAAGATCCAGCTCGCGAACTGGCTGACCTACTCGGCGTCGCAGGCGAAGGAATTCGATCTGACGGTACCGAAGGACATCAAGTGCGACTCGACGAAGCTCAAGGGCGATCAGATCAAGGTCGACGGGCACACGATGACCGCGCAGGTCTCGTGTTCGGGTCCGCGCGGCACCTACGAGGCGCGCGGCGCGATGAAGTTCGGTTACGACACGCCGAGCGGCGCCGGGTTCGGCAACGTCGACGGCATCGTCTGGAAATTCCAGATCGCGCAGTAGTCAGCGGCTCACGAGCGCGTGCTCGAGCGCTCCGATGTCGATGTGGCCTTTGCCGTCGACGATGTTGTCACCGAAGATGATGTCGATCGTCCGGCCGAGCCGCTCACCGGCGTGATTCATCAGCTCGGTCGCGCGCTCGTCCTCGCTGACAGCCTGCGCGAACTCGAGCAGCTCGGTCTGGCACGCGCGCAGCGGTTTGAACATCGCATCGCGGGCCTCGTGCGCGCGCTTGTCGTGACGCTCGTCGTCGGGGATCGATTCGATCATCGCGATCGTGTCGCCCCACGCGCCGGTCAGATCGCCGAGATGCGCGGAGAAATAGCGGCCGAGCTCGTGGACGCCGCGCTCCGGGGTCTCGACGTTCTTCTTCGCGATCGAGCAGACCTTCTCGAAGCTGTCACCGACCTTGCGATCGGGCGACTGCTTCGACAGGCAGCCCTTCATCGCGTAGACCGAGCCACCCACGATCAGCGCACCGAGGACCACCCCGCGCAGTTTCGACATGGCACGACGATAGCGCGGCCGGGACCGCGTTCAAGCGGCAGGTGCTGCGCCGGCCACCGGTTTCGACACCGGCGGGACCTTGGCCGCTCCGGACTGGATCGCGGCGATCAGGCCGAGCAGCGCCGCCCCACCGGCGACGAACGCCCAGCCCATCGTCGAGTCATGGAGGAGGAACAATCCGCCCGACGGTGGCGCGAGCGTCATCGCGGCCGAGCTCAGTGACCCCGAGATGCCGAGCGCGACGCCCTGCTCGTGACGGCCGACGAGCTGCGTGATCCGGCTGGTCAACACCGGGCGCAACACGCCGTTGCCGAAGCTGTTGATCGTCGCCGTGATCACGATCATGGTGAGCGTGTACGCGAAGCCCATCATCACGTACCCGATCACCACGGCGATGAAGCCCGCGAGCGCGAGCTTGATCTCGCCGAACTTCTTGACCAGGCGCCCGATCAAGCCGCCCTGCAGGATGATCCCGAGCACGCCCGCGTACGCGAACATGTAACCGGTCTGGTGCGCGCTCCAGCCGAACCTCGCCTCCGCGAACAGCGCGAAGCCACTCGTGAAGCACGAGAACGCGAACGTGAACAAGAAGAACTGGAGGTAGACCGCGCCGAGGCCGTGGCGGCGGAAGTACTCGGTGTAGATCGAGATGTCGAACAGGTTCGGGCGGCGGCCGGCGGGCCCTGCCGGAGCGACGGCCTTCGCGTCGCCGGTCGCGGCCTGCGGCGGCTTCTCGCGCGGCAGCAGCGTCCACGTGCAGATGATGCTGAGGAACGACAGCGCCGCGGACAGCAAGAACGGCGTGTGCATGTTGTAGCGATCGCCGAGCCAGCCGCCGAGCCACGGGCCGAACATGAAACCGATGCCGAATGCCACGCCGATCACGCCGAACGCCTTCGCGCGATTCTCCGGCGCGGTGTGATCGGAGATGTAGGCCTGCGCCGTCGACAGATTGCCGGCGGTGATGCCGTCGAGGATGCGGCCGACGAACACCATCCACAGCGCGGTCGCATTGCCGAGCACGAGGAAGCCGACGCACGTGCCCGCCTGGCTGACGAGGAGCAGCGGCTTGCGGCCGAACCGATCGCTGAGCTTGCCGATGATCGGCGTCGAGACCAGCGAGCAGATCGCGTAGACCGACACGATCGTAGTCGCGACCAGCTTCGAGGCGCCGAATCGCTCCGCGTACAGGGCGAGCAGCGGGATGACGATCGTGAAGCCGAGGACATCGACGAGGACGATCAAGAAAATCGGTAGAAGCGGGGACCGCTGCTTCACTGCCGCGCAGGATTACACAGGTCTGCTGGACTTGCCGCCGCGCGGGCCCGATACTGGAGGTGGATGAAGGTGGTGTCCCTCGTTTTGTGCGTGGCGCTGCTGGCCGGCTGTTTTGCCTACAACCCATCCGGGAAAAAATGGGCCTACGTCGGTGACGTGATCTTGATCGCCGGTGGCGGAGCGGCCGCAGCGATCGACATCACCCAGAACAAGCCGCCGGCGTGTGAAGGCGGTGGGTGTCCCTATAACTCACCGATCCGCGGCGGCATGGTCGCGGGTGCGTTGCTCGTCGGTGCCGGCCTGTTCGGCATCATCTTCAACGCGACCCGCGAGAACGCCAAAGGCAGCCGCTAGCGGCCACTCCGGGGACTAGCGACGGCGGCGAGCCACGAGGCCGATGCCGATGAATGCGAGCAGCATCCAGCCGGTGGTGTTATCGGCACCGACAGAACAACCCGCGCTATCGTTTGCGGCATCGTTCGTCGTGTCGTCGGCCCAGGGCGGCGGCGCTTCGGACTCGCCGTCTGCTTTACCGCCGCTCAGGACGCAGAACGTCTCCAGCTTCAGGCAGAACGGCGGCGGAGACGAAACGTCGAGCTTCGGATCGTGGCTCGCGACCTGGAGATTGACGGTGCACGCGTCGATCACCGAGCTGTCGTCCGTCGTGATCGCGTTCGTCAGCTGCTCGCGCAGCATCGGCACGACCACGGTGTTGTTCCACCGGCGATCGACGCCGTCCCATTGATCCGCTTCGTGCAGGAAGTCGCAGACGTCGCCGCGCTTGGGCCAGTGCGTCCATCCTTCGGTCAGGTTGTCGAGGGCAGGCGCGCTGATGCCCGCGGCGGCCATCTGCTGCTCGAACGCCACGAACACGGCCGTGGTCTCGGTGTTGGCGCAGCTCGCAGCTTCCGGCTGCGCGTCGGGGCTCGTCTTCGATCCGCTGCATGCGTCCTTGCGCGACCACCACGCGTGCTGCGCGTTCGGCATACCGTGATGCGCGCAATCGTCCTGGATCGTGTGGAGCGACCGGCCGAGCTGGGTCGCGATATGGATGCGCAGGTCTTGCGACGGCGACCGCGCGAGCTGCTCGAGGCTGGTCCGAATGTCGGAGCCGAGCATGCGCTCGCGGTCCAGCACGGCATTGGCCGCGGTGCACGCGGTGCCGATCGCGCCTTCGCCGATCTGTGAGTGAGCCTCGGGATGGCGCCACTCGTAGCTGTCGACGTTGTAGGCCTCGGTGCCGACCCGCGCGCAGAAGTCCTCCGGCAGGTTCGCCGCGACACAGCGATCATGGCTGATCGACTGGTGAACGGATTGGTCGAGCGCAAAGGCCGAACCACCGCTGGCCGCGAGGAAGAAGACAACAGCTAGGGGTGTCCGCATATCGGACGCCCATCGCAACTTGTGCACCATCCCGAGACGCGGGGTAAGGCCCTGTAGTTCGGGCGATCGTCGCCGCGAACCGACCTTCCTGACTGATCGATTAGCCGGTCAGATGAGCTTCAGCGAGGTGGCTAGACCGCGCATTCACCCTCGCCGGTCTGGACCTCGAACGCGGCGCTCTGGCCGAGATCGACGAAGTCCTCGGCGGTCGCATCCGCATCGTCGAGCTGGGTGAGGTCCGCGATCAACTGCTTCAACACGTCCGTCGCCACGCTCGCCCAGAACGCGTGGCTCGTCGCTCCGGCGGCGTTGTAAAAATCCAGCAAGCGCTCGAGCGTCGCGCCGCCGCGCCGCGCGGGAACCTTGCCGATCAGCCGTCCGAAGTCGGCGCGATCGGCCGCGATACCACCTCCGACGTACACGAGGTACTGCGGCGCCGGCTTGCCGGCGAGCTTGCGCATGCCGCCCTGAAATCCGATGCCAGCGATGTAGTGCTGGCCGCAACCGTGCGGACAGCCGGAGACCTTGATGTCGAGACCCTTCGTCGCCGCGACAAGATCGGGGCGGCGATCGAGCAGGTCGGTGAGCACACCGGCAAGCCCGCGCGACGCGGTCACCGCGAGCTTGCAGCTCGACGCACCGGGGCAGCTGGTCACGTCGTTGACGCGATTCGCGCCGGCCTTCGCCAGGTCGATGCGAACGAGCTCGCGATGTAGTGCGGGGAGCTTCGAGGTCGGGACGAAGCGCAGCACGAAGTTCTGTTCGTTCGACAGCCGGACCTCGCCTTCGCCGTATTGCACGGCGAGATCGGCGACCGAGCGGAGCTGCGCCGCGGTGATGTCGCCGAGGATCAAGCGGACGACGACCGCCGAGAATCCGGTTTGCTTCTGCGGCCGCACCGAATCGGCCGCCCACTCGGCGTACCCCTCGTCGGGCTGCGTGACCTGGGCGAGGCCCGGACGGCGTAGCGGCGGGACGGGTTGCGGCGGCAGCACGAGCGGCACGCCACCCTCGGCGCGGATCGTCGCGCGCTCGGTGTGGTACTCGGCGACGAACGCTTCCGCGCCGATCTTGTCGATCGCCCACTTGAGGCGTGCCTTCGCCTTGTTGTTGCGATTGCCGATGCGATGGAACACGCGCACGATCGCGTCGGCGGCCTCGAAGATTTCAGCGACCGGTACGAATTCTTCGACGACGATCGCGCTGCGGCGCAGCGTCGATAGACCGCCGCCGGCGACGAGCTCGAACCCGATCTCGTCGCCACGCTTGCGCGCGAGCAGGCCGAGGTCGTTGATGAACGCCTGCGAGCAATCGGTGCCGCAGCAACCGCCGAGCGACGGCTTGAGCTTGCGCGGCAGCGTCGACGAATATTTGCCGCGCAACAGGTGACGCGCGAGCGCTTCGACGTACGGCGTCGGATCGAACGTCTCGTCCGCGGCGACGCCGGCGAACGGGCAGCACGTCCAGTTGCGCACGGAGTGGCCGCACGCTTCCTTCGTCGTGATGCCGGAGTCGGCGAGGATTCGCAGCGCGTCCTCGGTCTCCGCGGTCGGCACGAAGTGAAACTGGACGTTCTGCCGGGTCGTGACGTGGCCCTTGCCAGTCGCGTGCTTGTCGGCGACGTCGGCGAGCGCGCGCAGCTGTGCCGGTGTCGCGATGCCGGCGGGCAGCTTCGCGCGCACCATCATCACGCCGTCCTGGCGCTGGCCGTAGACGCCGTTCAGGAGCCGGAACGAGCGCCAATCATCCGGCGACAGCTCGCCGCGCTCGAACGCTTCGAGGCGCTGGACGAACAGATCGACATCTGCGTGGCGCGCAAAGCCGAGACGGCCGACGGGAACTGGAGCGCTATCAATGACAGACATTTTAGGGACCTCGCTTTGCTCGGCGCTCTCCGCTCGAACCTGGTTCGAGCGCGCGAACGTGCTCGCTCGCGATCTGGGTCGCGAGCCCGACGACGGCGCCGATGACGATCACGCCGGCGAGCTCGGAATCGATCGCGTGATCGGGGAGCGTCGCGAGCGTGCCGAGCCAGCGCGCCGTGCCCGCGTGCGATGCACCGATGACGATCGCGGCGGGCGTCTCGGCGCTCCAGCCGCGTGCGATCAACCGAGCGGCGAGGGCGGCGCGCGTGCGTAGACCCATCAACACGACGATGGTGAGCGAGCTCGGCGCGAGCGAATCGAACGCCGCGGCGTACGCGGACTCGGCGTGGCCCGACACAACGACGAAGCCGGCCGACAACCCGCGATGCGTGACCGGAATCCCGGCGAGCGCGGGTGCGGCGATCGCGGAGCTCACACCAGGCACGACCTCGTAGGCGATGCCGGCAGCCTCGAGGGCGAGCGCTTCCTCACCGCCGCGGCCGAGCACGAACGGATCGCCGCACTTGAGCCGCACGACGCGTTCGCCACGCTTCGCCGCGCGCACCATCAGCGCCTGGATGCCTTCCTGATCGATCGAGTGACGCCCGGCACGCTTGCCGACGAAGAAGCGCTTCGCCTGCGGCGCGAGCTCGAGCAACTCTTGCTCCACGAGCGCGTCGTAGAGGATCAAGTCGGCTTCGCGCAGCCGCTTGACCGCCTTGAGCGTGAGCAACTCGATGTCGCCGGGGCCGGCGCCGACGAGCGAGACGAAGCCGCTCACCAGACCACCAGCCCGTCTTGTCGGGGTGGAGTGCTGTACAGCCGCTCGAGCGCGCGCAGCAGCAAGGGCCGGCGTTGCGCCATCGCGACGCGATCGCGCTTCCACTCGTGCCGCGCTGCCGTTGCGACGACGATCCAGCGCTCGAGCTCGTCCGGAAGCACCGCATCGAGTGCCTCGCGCAACAGGCCGGCGAGCGCGGGGGCGAGCCCGCCCGTCGAGATCGCGATCTCGACCGGACCGCGCCGAACGACGCCGCCGAGATACGCGGTGGCGGTCGCGGGCTCGTCGACGGCGTTGACGAACAAGCCACGTGCGGTCGCCGCTGCCGCGACCCGTCGGTTGACCTCGGGCGTCGCGGCCGCGACGACCCAGCGTGCGCGATCGAGGTGCGCTGGCTCGAACTCGAGCTCGACGACCGTGACCTCGCGTTCGCGGATCGCATCGACGACCATCGGCGCGATCACGGTGACGCGCGCACCTGCGGCGAGCAGGCCGTCTAGCTTGCCGGCGGCGACATTGCCACCACCGACGACGACGACAGACAAGCCGTCGAGCTTCAAGAACACCGGATACAGCGCGCTCATGAATTCGTCCTTTGCGCGGCCTCTGGATCCGCGACATGGATCCCGCACTCGCGCTTGCTCGTATCGCGCCAGCGTCCGGCGCGCAGGTTCTCGCCGGGCACGATCTTCGACGTGCACGGCTGGCAGCCGATCGACGGATAACCTTGCTCGTGGAGCGGATTGAACGGCACGTCGTGCGCGTAGAGATGCCCCCACACGTCGTCGTGCGTCCACGCGACCAGCGGGTTGATCTTGATCAACCCGAACTTGGCATCATGCTCGACGATCTCGGCACTCGCGCGCTCCGGCGTCTGGTCGCGACGGATCGCGGTGACCCACGCCGACAGCCCGACGAGCGCGTCGCGCAATGGCTTGACCTTGCGTTGCTCGCAGCAGCGATCCGGCTCGCGCGCCCAGAGCGCCGGTCCGTCGTCCTCGGCCTGCTGCTCGACGGTGCGCGCGGGGGTCACGCCGCGGATCACGATGCCGTAGCGCGCCTCGAGCGCCTTCCACAGCGCGTACGTCTCCGGGAACAACAGCCCCGTATCGAGCGTGAACACGTCGATCGGCAGGCCCGCGCGCGCGATCAGATCGATGATCACGCAGCCCTCGGCGCCGAACCCGGTCGCGAAGCCGATGCGCGGCCCAGCGTTCGCGGCTGCCCACGCGAGGACCTCGGCGGGAGGCTTGCCGGCGAGCGTGCGCGACGCGTGAGCGAGCTCGCTGCTCACGCCGCCGCCTCACCCGCCGCCGACAGCAGCGGGTCCGATTCGCGCAGCTCATCCGGGACGACGGCGACGCGCGTGGCGCGAGCGCGGCCGCGGAAGAAGCTCCACAGCAGATTCACGTCGACGATCGCGGTCGCGACGAGCAATTGATACGCGACGCCGGGCGCGATGCCGAGATCGATCAACGTGCGCGACAGCCCGAACGCGACCAGGTACGCGTCGAAGCTCATGCACACGCGGCGGAAGGTCTCGCTCGAGACCCGGCGAATCAGCGCGTGGCCGATCGGGAATCCGATCACGACGCCCGGCACGATGTACGGCAACAGGCCCGACGACTCGCGCGTGAGCAGGCCGAGCCACGCGTACGCCGCGAGCGCGCACAGCGATTCGATCGAGCGGACGACTGCGAGGCCGACGCGGAAGTCCTCCTTCGCGAGGCCTTGGTTGTTCCAGAACAGCGCGAGCGGTGGACCCGAGATCGTCGTGAGTCCGTAGAGGATGCCGACACCGACACCGAGCGGAACCGAAGCCGCGCGCTCGCCGCGGATCGGCCAGCGCCGCCCCGACGCCTGGATCAGGATCAGCGGCAGCAGCACGAGGTAGACCGCGAGCTTCGCGCTCGCCGGTGCGACGTGGCCGAGCAACAACGCACCGACCACGACACCGGGCACGAGGCCGACCGCGAGGGGGAGAACGCGGCCGAGCACGCGCCCGATGGCGTGGCGGTTCCAGAACAGCGCGTACAGGTTGATCGCGACCTCGACGATCACGAGCGCGGGGTTGAGCACCCGCCCCGCGACGACGAGCAACGCGATCGGGACCGAGATCGACGAGTAGCCGTAGCCCAACGCGCCGTTCACGGTGGCCGCGCCGAGGCTCGTCACCGCCAGAACGATCAGAATCAGACCATCCGCCATAACGGATACATCTCTATACCCGCAGCGGATGACTTGTCAACGATAGCGGAATTAGTGACGTAACTCGTTGATAGCGTTAGTCACGCGCGCGCGGTCGGGATCGTTCTTCGGCGCGTACTTGAGGAACAGCTCGTAGTTCTCGATCGCCTGTTTCGGCTTTCGCTTCGCCGCGTAGACCACGCCGAGCGGGAGGTAGTTCGCGGGGTTCTTGCCGTCGCGCCGCACCGCTTGCGTCAGCACGACCTCGGCGTCGTCGTATTGCTTGCGCTCTGCGAGCAAGAGGCCGAGCTTGGTCAGCGCCTTCGGATACGGCGGATCGAGATCGACGGCTTTCTTGTACGCGCTGATCGCTTCGTCGAACCGCTCCGACAGCCGAAAGATCTCGCCGTACGCGTACCAGAACAGCGACTCGTTCGGCGCGAGCTGGACGGCACGCGCGAGCGCCTGCTCCGCTTCGCCTTGCTTCTTCTCGCCGTTGAGCAGCAGGCCGAGCTCGAAGAAAGCGCGACCGTTGCGCGGATCGAGCTTGATCGCTTTGTTCAGCTGCTCCTTCGCCTCCTCGGTCTCGCCCTGCAGGCGCAACGCGCTGCCGAGCAACACGAACGGCTCGGCGTGATCGCCCTTGTCAAACTTGATCGCCTCGCGATACTCGAGCGCGGCCTCGTCGACCTTGCCGAGCTTGATCATCGCGTTACCGAGCGACAGGTGATACGCCGGGTTCTTCGCGTCGAGGTGGACGGACTTGCGCAGCTCGTCGAGGCCGTCGTCGTTCTTGTCGAGCAGCATCAACGCGCGGCCCTTCTTCTCGTGCGCCGCTGGATCGTCCTTGTTGACGTCGATCATCTCTTTCGCGCGCTCGAGCGCGTCGCTGCCGTTACCAGCGGCCAGCAGCGCGTCGGCGTACAGCCCGATCCCGCGGGTGTCGCTGATGTTCGCGTCGTAATAGACCTTCGCCGCTTCAGTCGCCTTCGTCGCGCGGCCGGCGCGGATCAAGAACTGGACGCGCTCCGCCAGCACGTCGAACGACTTGGTCTGGTTGTACGCCTCGAGGTACTTCGCGTCGGCCTCGTCGGTCTCGCCCGAGCTGTCGGCCTCGCGCGCTTGCTCGAGCGGCGTCTTCTCGACCGGCGTCTTCGCGGTCTTGTGCGCGTGCTTGACCGGCTTCGCCGGGCTGCTGCACGCAGCACTGGCGAGCGCCACGATCGCGCCTGCCTGGGCTAGCCGCTTCCACATGCGCGAAAGCGTAGCTAAACGTCGGTGGCGGCGCCACTTCTGGGGCTCGTGGATGGAGGCCGTAGCGCGAGGATGATCGCGGTCACGATCAGCACGTTCGCGACCACGGTCGTCCAGCCGAGCGCCTCGCCCTTGAGCGCAGAACCGAGCAAGACCGCGAGGATCGGGTTCACATAGGCGTAGCTCGTCGCGACGACCGGCCTCGCGTGGCCGAGCAGCCAGGCGTACGCGGTGAACCCGATCACCGAGCCGAACAGGAACAGATACGCGAGCGAGAGGTAGGCCTCGGTGCTCGCATGCGCGGGCCAGTGCTCGCCGCGGACGAGCGCGACGGCAAGCAACGAACCGCTACCCATCAGCATCTGCATCGCGGGTCGCATCAGCGTCCCGTGCTCGCCGCCGATGTCCTGGGTCCGCCGCGACAGCAGGCTGCCGAGGGCCCACGCGATCGGTCCGAACACGAGCAACACGACGTGGCTACGCTCACCTGCGAGCGACGGCCCGCCCATCAGCACGACGACCCCGACGAAGCCGATGACGAGCGAGACCCACTCGCGTCCGGTCGCACGCGTCCCGAAGAACCGGCCGAGCACGCCGACCCACAGCGGCATCGTCGCGGCAACGACGGCGGCGCCGCCCGACGACACGCTCTGCTCCGCGATCGCGATGAACCCATTACCGCCGACGAACAGCAGCGCGCCGATGGGAAGCATGCGCAACCAGTCGCGGCGCGGTGGCAGTTTCGCGCCGGCACGCAGTGCCAGCAGCAGCAGCGTCGTTCCCGCCAGCGCGAAGCGAATTCCCGCCATCATCATCGGCGGCAGCTCGGCGACGCAGATCCGCATCGCGAGATACGTGCTGCTCCAGATCACGTAGACCGCCGCCAAGCACGCAACCAACTTCGTCTTCACGCCTGCACATTGTGCATACCGGCGCGCATGCGACCAGTACAGATGTGCTGTGCTCCTCACTCCTCCACGAACTGTTCTGGTCGAGGATCACCATGGCCTACCAACCAGTACAGATCCGCTGTACTGGTCGGTCGCCTGACAACTGTGCTGGCCGGTCGGTCCGACGGTCGATATGCTCGGTGCCATGGAAGGGTTCCTTTACGAGTCCCTCGCCACCGAGCTCGGTCAGGCCATCGACCGCGGCTCGCTCCGCGCCGGTGATCGCTTGCCGTCCGTGCGCCGCCTGGCGGAGGAGCGCAGCTGCAGCGTATCGACCGTACTCGAGGCGTACCTGCGACTCGAGAACGCCGGGCTGATCGAGGTCCGGCCCAAGTCGGGGCACTTCGTTCGCCGCCGCGCGCCGGAGGTCGTCGTCGAGCCTCGCGCCGCACGTGCGTGCTCGCGGCCTTCGAAGGTCACGGTCAACGACGCGTATATCGAGATCCTCGCCGCGATGCGTGACCCGGAGCTCGTACCGTTCGGGTGCGCGACGGTCGATCCGTCGTACTTGCCGATCCAGGCGCTCAACCGGATCGTCACGCAGGTCACGCGCGAGATGACGACGGTCGGCGCGCGCTACGAAGCAGCGCCCGGGTTGCTGACACTTCGCCGCCAGATCGCACGCAGGCTCGTCGAGACCGGCATCTCGCTCGCCGAGGACGAGCTGTGCACGACGATCGGCGCGACCGAGGCGCTGTCGCTGTCGTTTCGCGCGATCACGCGGCCGGGCGATGTCGTCGCCGTCGAGTCGCCGTCGTACTTCGGGATCTTGCAGAACATCCATAGCCTCGGGCTGCGCGCGCTGGAGATTCCCGCGCACCCCCGCCACGGCCTCGACGTCGACGCGTTCGAGGAAGCGCTGCGCAACCAGCCGGTGCGCGCGATCGTGATCGCGCCGACGATCTCGAACCCGCTCGGCTCGGTGATGCCCGAGGACCAGCGCGAGCGCCTCGTCAAGCTGTGCAAGCGCGCCGACGTCGCGATCATCGAGGACGATGTCTACGGCGAGCTGATGTTCGACGGCTCGCGGCCGCGCCCGCTGCGTGCGTTCGCACCGGATGACTCTCACGTGATCCACGTCGGCTCGGTGTCGAAGACGCTCGCACCCGGCTATCGCGTTGGCTGGGTCGCCGGCGGTCGCTGGCACGATCAGATCGTGCGAATGAAGTACGGCCAGTCGCTCGCGTGCCCCGCGCTGCTCGGTATGGCCGTCGCCGAGTTCCTCGCGTCGGGCGGCTACGATCGCCACCTCCGCCGGTTGCGCGCCGCGCTCGAGACCAACGTCGAGCGCTACCGCGAAGCGATCATGGCGGAGTTTCCCGAAGGCACGCGCGTGTCGGCGCCGCGCGGCGGGTTCGTGCTGTGGGTCGAGCTCCCGGCGCATGTCGATGCGCTGGCGCTCCACCAGCAGACGTTGCGCCGCGGCATCGTGATCGCGCCGGGGCCGCTGTTCTCGGCGCGCCCGCGGTTCCACAACTTCGTGCGAATCTCGGCGGGCTCGCCGTGGTCGGAGCGGATCGAGAACGGGCTGCGTACCGTCGCGAAGCTCGTCCGCTGATTGGCCCTGCTGATTACATCGACATGCCGCCATCGACGTCGATGGTGCGGCCGTTGAAGTAATCGCACTCGAGCACGAACTTGACCGCGATCCACAGATCCTCGGGCAGCCCGATCCGGCCGACCGGAATCATCTGGACCAGGGCGTCGCGCGCCTTCTGGTTCATGCCCTGCGTCATCGGGGTCTCGACCATGCCGGGCGCGACGGCGCCGACCCGGATGCCGAACGGCGCGAACTCGCGCGACCACGTCACGGTGTTCGCGGCGAGCGCGGCCTTCGCGGCCGAGTAGTTCGACTGGCCACGGTTGCCGTGGCGCGCGACGGACGACATGTTGACGATCACGCCGGGCTTCTGCTCGGTCGCGACCATCTTCGCGACGGTGTCGCGGACCATGAACGTCGCGCCCGTGAGGTTGACGGCGATCACCGCGTCCCACTGGTCTTTCGTCAGCTTCGTGATCGCACCGGTCGTGCGGTCCTTCTTCACGAGCAGGCCGTCGCGCAGGATGCCGGCGTTGTTGATGAGGCCGTTGAGACCGCCCATCGCGCCGTGTGCCCACTCGACGAAGGAGCCGACCTCGGTCTCGTTCGAGACGTCGAGCTTCTTCGTGTGGACCTTGCCGGGCAGGCCCTTGGTCGATTCGGCGAGCTCGGCGAGCAGGTCCTCTTTGACGTCGCCCGCGGCGACCTGAGCACCGGCCTCGGCGAGGCGGCGAGCGAAGTGCGCGCCCATGCCTTGGGCGGCGCCGGTGACGATGATCTTGAATTGGGACAGCTGCATGGCTGTCCCTATATCACGTCAGTCGCACTTGCCGGCGGTCCCCACGCCGCACGACAGGCTGTGGCAGTCCGTCGAGACGGTGCAGGTTGTGCCGGGGCAGCCACCACAGGCATTCACGCCGTCGCTTCCGCCGCAATCGACACCGGTCTCGCCACCGTTCTCCACGAGGTCCGTGCAGCTCGGCACCTGGCAGATGCCACCGGTGCACACGCCGCTCTGGCAGTCGAGTGCGGCGCTGCAATGCAATGTGTCGGCGCACTTGTGACCGCTGCCGTCGCACAGTGCGCCGCCGCAATCGGTGTCGGTCTCGTTACCGTTCTTCACGGTATCCGTGCACGTCGGCGTCACGCAGTGGAGCGTACCGTCGCAGTAGCCGTTCACGCAGTCATTGTTGACGGCGCACACCTTCGTATCGACGCACTTGTGGCCGCTGCCGTCGCACGTCGCACCACCGCAATCGGTGTCGGTCTCGGAGCCGTTCTTCGCGGTATCCGTGCACGTCGGGTTCTGGCAGGTCGGGCCGCAGCTCGTCGTGCCCGGCGGCTCGCACTGCTCGTGCGTCGCTTCGACCACGCCGTCGCCACAGAACTCCGGCGGCAGTGCGGTGATCGCGCACGAGTGACACGCGAGGCACGGGCTCATCGTCGGGTAGCCGCACTCGATCTTCGAATTGGTCACGCCGGAGTCGTCGCAAGTCTCGTGGCCAGCGTCGATGATGCCGTCGCCGCAGATCGGCTCGTGCGGATGGATGATCTGGCACGTGGTACTGCAGCGATCTAGGCACGACATGTTGTACGCGCAGTTCGTGTCGTTGGTGTTGGCCGTTCCGTTGTCGCACTGCTCGACGTTCGTGCCGTCGGGTTTGAACAACGCGTTCGTATGGCCGTCGCCGCACACGGGAAGCGAGCAATCGCTATCGCACGTCGCCGTATCCGGATGACCAGTGCCCGAGTCGCACTGCTCGCCGTTGTCGATCTGGCCGTTGCCGCAACCCGGGTTCTGACAGAACGCGTTGCAGTGGCCGGGCGTACCGTTCAGCGGGCCCTCGTCGCAGCCTTCGCCCGCGACGGTGTTGGTATGGCCATCGCCGCACGACGACTTCGTACACTTCGCCGCGTAGCAGCTCGCGGTATCCGTCGTGTTGCCCGTGTCGCAGAACTCGACGCCGGTGAAGATCGCGCCGTCGCCGCACTGCGCGACCTTGCACGTCGTCGCCGCCGACGAGCTGCTCGACAAGCAGCCGTCGTTATCGCTCGTGTTGCCGTCATCGCAGGTCTCGCCGGCATGCGTGTTGAGCTTGCCGTCGCCGCATGCGGAGATCGTGCAGTCGCTGTTACACAGCACGTTGCCGTTGTGGTCGGTGCCGACGTGCGTCGCCGTCGGGTCGCATGCCTCGCCGTTGTCCTGAGCGCCGTCGCCGCAGAATGCGAACGTGCAGTTGTTGCGGCAGCCGTCGAGGTCATTCGTGTTGCCGTCGTCGCACTGTTCTTGCGGCGTGCTCGGGGTCTCTACGATGCCATCGCCGCACGTCGCCGGCTTGCAGTCGTTGCGGCACGCGTCGGTGTCGATCCGGTTGCCGTCGTCGCAACCCTCGGTGCGCGTGCCTGTGGTGTCCTGCTTGTTGTCGCCACACACGTTGACCTGGCAGTTCGCGGTGCAGTCACCACTGTCGACGTTCTGGTTGACCGTGGAGACGGTGCCGAGGTCGCACTGCTCGGGGTTCGTGCCGTCCGGCTTGAAGTGCGCGTTGACCTTGCCATCGCCGCAGCTCGGCATCGTGCAGTCGATATTGCAGCCCGCGGTCTCGACCGCGACGCCGTTGCTGCCCGCGTCGCAAGTCTCGTGGTGGGTGAGGCCGGTCGAGTCGACGACGCCGTCACCACACACGTTGATCTTGCAGCCCGACGTGCAGTCGTCGGTGTTGATCAGGTTGCCGTCGTCACATTCTTCGCCGGAGTCGAGCACGCCATTGCCGCAGCCGACGCCGTGCTGGCAATCGTCCTCGCAACCGCCGGGCGCGTGGCCGTCGTCGCAGACCTCGCCGAGGTCCTTGATCCCGTTGCCGCACGTCTCGTTCGACTTGCAGTCGGCCGCGCAGCCATCGGGCGTGCACGTGCCGACGGTACAGTCCGCGTTCGAGTCGCACACGTGGCCGTCGCCGCACGTACCGTTGTGCGTGTTGCCGTCGTCGCAGATCTCGTCGATGTCGACGATGCCGTTGCCGCACTGCTCGAGCGATCTGCAATCGTGCGAACAACCATCGCCGTCGACCGTGTTGCCGTCGTCGCAGACTTCGCCGGCCTCGGTGTTGGTGACGTGGTCGCCACACACCTCGGCGGACTTGCAGTCGGCGGAGCAGCCGTCGCCATCGATGATGTTGCCGTCGTCGCAGGTCTCGCCTGGATCGATGATCGCATTACCGCAGTTGTTGCTGATGCACACCTGCTGGGCGGCCGCGCACTGCAAGGGATCGGGACAGACGATGCCGGTCGCGCACTCGTGTGCCGACGGCTTGTTCGCACAGCCCGCGACCACGAAGCACGAGGCGAGACACGCGAGGACTAGAGCCTTCACTTAAAACCTCCCCGTGAGCGACGCGCCTGCAAAATCGGGCGTGACGACGGGCTTGAGTGCGACCCCGCTGTTGAGATCCTCGGGGCGGACCTCGTAGCTCTCGGGTCGATTGATGATCCACAACACCGCACCGGTGATGACCGCCGCGGCGCCGATCCCGTACAGCACGTAACCGGCGGTCTTGTTCGTATCCCCGCTGTCCTTGATCGACTTCAAGCTCGCCGACGTCGCACAGCCCATGTTGCCGGGCGTCATCGCGTTACACGCTTTGACCTGATCGTCGTACTTCTTGTAGTCGTTGCTCGCGAGCAGCTCCATCACGCCGCCGCCGACCCCGATCAACACGCCGCCACCCATCACGACGTAAGGAATCCACGTCGCGTCCCACTTCGTGCGGTAGCGGGTCAGCTCCGCGGTCGTGTACAGCTTGAGCTCGATCCGGAACGGCGCGCCGGGCTCGATGTACGGTGCGTCGACGCGCGTCGGGTGACCTTCGAGCGTGCCGACGATCGTGTGCTTGCCCGCGCGGACCTTGCCCTTCCACGTGCCCGGTGCGGTGAACACTTCCTTGCCGTCGACCGACACCTTCGTCCCGGCCTTCTGACACGTGACCTCGACCTCGCCGATCTGCTTGTCGAGCAGCAGGATGTAGTCCTTCGCGTGGTCGAACTTGTCCTTCGACTGCAGCGGCGCGTCGCCGAACTTCACCGCCATCTGGAAGTTTTCCTGCGACTCGATCGGCTGGTCGAGGTTCATCATCGCGAGCGCGAGGTTGTAGTGAATCGCCGGGTGGTCCCAGTGGGTCAGCGCTTGCTTGTAGATGTCCGCGGCCTTCGCGAACAGGCCGTCGTTGAGCTGGAGGTTGCCGTCGTGGAACAGCTTGAGCGCGGCCTCTTGCTCGGCCTTCTTGACGCCCGCTGCCCACGGCCGCGTGTCGCCACCGTTCTGCAGCGACTCGTCGGTGCCAGCTTTTTCCGACGTCGTGGCGGCCGAGCCCGAACCCGAACCGGCGCCCGAGCCGTCTCCAGGTCCCGCCGCCGCCACTCCACCCTGCAGGTACATCGAGGCCATCGCAAGGCCGAGCCCCAGCCACACCGAACGAATCGCGTTGGTCATCATCACCCTCTAAAAGATTACGTGGCTACTTCAAGTCGTCGACGATCGAGCTACCGATCTGCGCCTGCATCTTCTTGATGCGGTCTTGTTCCTGTTTGAGGAGCGCCTCGGCCTGGGACTTCGCCGCCACCGCGTCGGCCTTCGACCTCTCTGCCGCCGCCGCGTTGTCCTTCGCGCGCTCTTCGCTCTTCTTCGATTCGTCGAGTGCCTTCGACAGCTCGACGTTCTTCTTCGCGAGGTCCTCGGCCGACTGGTGCTTGACGTCGACCACCTCGGTCAACGCCGCTTGCCGCTCGCGCTCCTTCTCCTGCATCGCGTGGAGTGCGTCCTCCGCTTCTTTACGCTTCTCGACGATCTGTGCGTTCGCGTCCTCGGCCGCCTTCTTGGCCTCGACCGCGGCCTTCCGATCGGTCTCGGCCGCGAGCTGGGCTTCGGTCGCGATCCGCGCCTGCTTCGTCGCCTCGGTCCGCGACTTCTGGATGAACACGAGCGCGACCATCGCCGCGATCACGAGCACGCCGAGGCCGATGAAACCGGCGATCACCGCCGAGCGCCGGCGCTTCTGAACCGCGAGATCGTAGTTGATGATCTCGTCGAGGAACGCCCGCTCGACATCCGATAGCGGGCCCTTGTAGCGCTTCCTGAACTTCTTCGCTTCTTCAGCGGTATCGCCGCGCCACAGGAGGTCCGGCGAGCGACCTTTCTGCGACCACTGGCGCGCCGCGGTCCGCAGCGAATCGACCAGTGCCGCATCTTCCTGGGTCTCGTCGAGCCAGCGGCGCAGGTTCGGCCAGCCGTGGATCAGCGACTCGTGCACGATCTCGACCGTGACGCCCTTGCCGCCCTCGAGGTTCTGGACGACGAGCAAGCGCGCGTCGACCATCTGCTCGACGAGGCGCTGGACCTCGCCGACCTCGCGCGACAGCTCCTTGAGCTCGTCCATCGGCACGATCGCGCGGGTCCGTTCCGGCGTGACCAAGCGCAGCAGGATCGCGCGGATGAGGCCGCTCTTCGACGGACCCATCTCCTGGACGACGCGGTCGGCGTGACTCGCGAGCGCACCCGCAACACCGCCCATCGCCGCGTACGACTGATGCGTCAGCATCCGCCGCGCGATATCGCGGTTCTCCCACAGCTTGCTCGCAGCGAACTGGAGCAGCGGTAGCGCGCCCGGCGTGGTCTCGAGGTGATCGAGCATGTCGTCGACCGTCGCCGCGAGCTCGAACTTGAAGCCCGCGAGCTCGGCCGGCTGGAGGATCGCGTCGCGCAGGCCTTCACGATTCGGCGGGCCGAGGAAGAATAGACCCTGGGTCAGCTCGCCGACGAACTGCTGATCTTCGGCGACGCGATCCAAGAAGTCCGAGCGGATCGACAGCACGACGCGGAGCGGGCTCGTCGCATCGTCGGCGACCGCCGAGAGACACGCGGTGAACGCGAGCCGCTCTTCCGGATCCATCACCTGCGTGTAGAGCTCTTCGAACTGATCGACGAACAGCATGATCCGCCGCGAGTCCCGGCGCGCGCGACCGCGAAGCAGGTGACCGAGGTGACCTGGCTCCCTGCGTAGCTTCTCGACGAGCTTCTTCTGCTCGTCCATCTCGTCCGCGAGGTTCGCGGCGGTCGCGACCATCGGCGAGATGATCTGACCGAGCGCCTCCATCGGCTTGCGGCCGGGGCGAATGACGAGCGTCTCCCACTGTTCGCCCGAGCGCTTCAGGGCCGGCACGAGACCGGCGCGCACGAACGAGCTCTTGCCGACGCCCGAGCTACCGACGACCGCCATCAACGGCTGATCGCGGATCCGGGTCACCATCGAGGCGATCTCGCGGTTACGGCCGAAGAACTTGCCCGCGTCGGCTTCCTGGAACGACGACAGTCCGGCGTACGGACTCTCGTCGAGCTGGAGCTGGACGTCGCGGCCGCGGCCCGGCATGAACGGCTCGAGCGCGCGCATCAGCTCGGCGACCGACTGCCAGCGCTGCTCCTTGTTCTTGAGCAAGCAGCGATCGACGATCTGGATCAGCTCGCGCGGCACATCCGGCGGCGCGGCCTCGGTCATCGACGGCATCGGCAGCTCGAGCATCGCGGTGACGACGAGCTGGTTGCCGTCGAGCGGGTGGAGCGGGTGACGGCCGCAGATCATGCGGTGGAGCAGCACGCCGCACGCCCAGATGTCGCTCAGGTGATCGATCTCGACGCCGATGCCCCACTGTTCGGGGGACATGTACTTGAGCGTCCCCATGATCGTTCCGTGGCGGGTGAGCGCGTTGTTCGATCCGGTCGCGAGCTCGAGTGGGCTCGGCATGCGGATCGCGCCCGACGACATCACGGCGCCACCGGCGGTCTGCGCTTCGAGCACCTTCGCGATGCCGAAGTCGAGGACCTTCACGGTGCCCGAGTCCATCATGAAGATGTTGTCGGGCTTGAGATCGCGGTGAACGATGCCCTGGCCGTGCGCGCAGTCGAGCGCCTTCAGCACCTGCATCATGATCTCGACGACGCGCGAGTAGGGTAGGCGCTGGCCGTCCTTGATCGTCTCGGTGAGCGGCTTGCCGTTCAGGTACTCGAGCACCATGTACGGCGACGTCGAGTGCTCGCCGACTTCGTAGATCACGACGATGTTGTCGTGCTGGCAGCGCGCGGTCGCACGCGCTTCGACGAGGAAGCGCTGCGTGAGCTCGGGCTGGTTCGACTGCAAGAACTTGATCGCGACGCGGCGACCGAGCCGCAGATCGCGGGCGAGATAGACGGTCCCCATGCCGCCTTCGCCGATCATCTTGATCATCTCGTACTGGTTGATGCGGACGCCGGGGTGCGGCATCGACGACACCGCATGCACGCCGGTCGAGTCACCTTCGAAGTTCGGATTGCTATCCGAGTGGCGGTCCCACTGGTTCGACTTGCCGCCGACCGACGGAGCTTGCGAACCGCGTCGCGAACGCGGTTGTCCCGCGAGCGTCGCGTTCGGCGCGATCGGTGCGGGCGTCGCTTGCGGCATCGTCGTCGGTGCCGCCGGCAGCGGCCCAGCGTTGTTCGGCATGATCGTCGTTACGCCGGCAGGCGCGGACGGCGCAGCCACCGGCGAATCGCTCGGACGCCGCGTGCGTTCGTTCGGTCCGGACGGTGTCGCCGAATTGGCGTTACCGCTGCCGGTGCCGTTCGCGTTTGGCCGCAACAGCCCGCTTTGTTCGAAGCGTCCGCTCGGCTTGTGCATCGAATATTCGCTCGGCGCGAGCGGACGCCGATGCGCACCACTGCCCTCGGTGCCGATGATCGTCTTCGCTTCGGTCGAAGACGGCTTGTCTTCACTCATCTTGTTGGTCCCCGCGACCAACTATTGTACGCGCGTCGAAGTTAGAGATCACTCCCACACTGGGGTACGTGTGGGATTTCCCTATAGAAGTCGCGTCGCGTTGCGTCGTGAGTGGTTAGAAAAGCCACAGCGGCTTACCACCGGCGAACAGGACGTTCGCCTCGGCTGCCGACGGGGTCGTGAGCTCGATCTCCACCATCATGCCGCGCTGGATGGAGTCGTCATGCGGGTGCGTGGAATCGACTTCTCCGTCGATCGTCGCGGTTACCTTGCCGACCTTGTTGCACATCACCAGGCCCCACGAACACGCATACAGCTTCGTACCGAGCTTCACGTCCTTGTTCGAGTAGGGGACAAACGCGAGGACGATGCTGTGCTTTGCCGCACGCAGGTACGGCGAGGCCTCGAGCTTCGAGATCAGATCTTTTTGCTCCTGGATGCGCTTGTCCAGGCTCGCGAGCCGCGACGTCAGCGGCGGCTTCTTGCCGAGCTGGTTGTCCTTGTCGAGCTGCGCGTGCTCGAGCTCGCGCTTCACGAGCCACTGCTCGGGCGTCCTCGGCTGGTCGACGCTGGGGCCGACCTCGGAGATGAACTTGTCGTCGAACTTGACCGTGCGCTCGATCTCGTCGAGCTGCGCCTTGATCTCGAGCGATTCGCTATCGATCTGACCCGCGCGCAAGCGAGCGTCGTTGAGCTGCGTCGTGGCCTCGACGACCTTCGGGTAGTTCGGCGTCAGGGACACCGGCCTCACCCACGAGTGGTCGAAGAAGTAGAAAACGTTGACGATCAGGAACCCGATCAAGCCGATCAGGATCGCGGTCAGGGCGAACAGGCCTGCGACCTTGTAGAGCCGCACGATGACGGGCTGTGCGACCTCCCAGAATCCCCGGCTCTGCTTGTTCGGCGCTTCCATGCAGCCGGAGTCCTACTCCAAAATCCGGGCCTACGCAGCAGGTAGTTGGCGGACCGCAACGGCATCGCCAGTTTGGCGGCCGACGCGGGACGCTGCGACGAGGACCGGCGCGGAGATATCGGTAATTGTCTCGGCAGGCGCGGCCTCGGGCTGCTCGTGGCCACGGGTCTCCCAGCTGCCGGAGTCGAGCGTGAACAGCGCGA
>JBDUAS010000321.1:0-7517 GCA_040004535.1 Deltaproteobacteria bacterium | reverse complement strand
GCGTGATGTGGCGGCACATCGTGTCGAACACGCGCTCGCAGATGCCGATCCAGCGCATGCAGTGATGGATCCGGCCGGGGCCGAGCCGCTCCTGCGCGATCAAGAACCCGGCGCCTTCGGGGCCGAGCCGGTTCGCGATCGGCACCCGCACGTTCCGGTACCAGATCTCGGCGTGGCTGGCCCAGCCGTCGCCCGCATCGCCCATGATCTTGATGTTGCGCACGAGCTCGAAGCCCGGCGAATCGGTCGGCACGATGATCATCGACGCGCGGCCGTGCGGCGGCGCCTCGGGGTTCGTCACCGCCATCACGATCGCGAACGCGGCACCGTCGGCCGACGAGGTGAACCACTTGTGGCCGTCGATCACGTAGTCATCACCGCTCTTCACGGCCTGACACGACATCAGCGTCGGGTTCGAGCCCGGATTCTCGGGCTCGGTCATCGAGAAGCACGAGCGAATCTCGCCCTTCGCGAGTGGCTCGAGGTAACGCGCCTTCTGCTCGGCGCTGCCGTACTTGTGAAGGATCTCGAGGTTGCCGGCGTCGGGCGCCTGACAGCCGAACACGTAGTGACCGAGCGGCGTGCGGCCGAGCCGTTCGCTGACGAGGCCATGCTCGACGAGGCCGAGCCCCAGGCCTCCGAGCTCCTTCGGAATCTGCGGGCCCCACAAGCCGGCGGCGCGGCACTGCGCGCGGAGCTCGCGCAACACGCCATCGGAGGCGGTCCAGCCGCGCTCCATGACCTGGTGCTCGGCGGGGATGATGTGCTCGGCGACGAACTGCGTGATCTTGTCGAGCAACGGACGTACGGCCTCGGGGGGATCGAAATCCATCTCAGTACTCCGTCTGCATGGCGGCCGGCAGGTGCGCGACCGAGTTGAAGGACACGAGCGAAACCTTGTCGGGGTGCCACGCGAACTCGCGCGTGCGGAGCTTGAGCTCGCTGATCGAAGCGTTCTTGATCACGACGCTCGCGCGCACCATGTGATGTGCGGTCGCGCCGAACACGAGGCCGACGGCGACGCCGATCGGACCCGCGCTCGTCACGACGCCGACCCGCCCCCCGCTGCCGCACTCGGTGACGATGCGATCGAGCGCGGACTCGACGCGCTTGGTGAATTCGTGGACGCGCTCGACGCCTTCGATCCGCCACTCGTCGCGGCTCCACTTCGCGAGGATCGCCTTGAACGCGCGATCGGCGAGCTCGCGGGTCGGCTTCGAGATCAACAGCGCGAGCTCGGGGTCTTCTTCGACGAGCTTCGGCATGAACGCCTTCACCATGTCGAAGCCGGGATACTCGGCGAGGCCGTCGAGCTCGATCGCGGGAGGGAGGTTCGGCGCCGCTTCGCGCGCGTACGCGGCGGTCTCGCGCTGGCGGACCAGCGGACCGTGGAACAGCGCATCCAGTTGTCGAGTCGCGAGCACGCCGCCGAGCGTGCGCGCTTGCTCGATGCCGCGCGGCGACAGCTTGTCGTAGTCGGCCTGCCCGTACGAGGCCTGGCCGTGGCGGATCAAGAGCACGGTCGCCATGCGCGTGCAGACTAGCGCAGCTAGAAGTACATTCGACAGCTGGCACAGTAGAAGCGCAGGTGCTCTTCGACCCATGCCATCGGCGCTTCGCATTGCGGACACGCCGGCGTCGGTCCGGATGAGATCTGCGGCGTCGCCTTCGGCGGTGGCAACGAGGTCGGCGCCGTCGAGATCGGGACGTTCGCGCCGCTCGAGCGCGTCGAATCGGGAGCGCGCGGTTCGGCGCGGGGCTGCGGCGTCGGGAGCACCGCCGCTTCTTTCGCCGCGGCGAGCTCCTTGGCGACGGCCGACTTACCTTCGGGCTGGCGCATCTTGGGCTCGGACTTGCGAACGGTCGCGCCTTCGTTGCTATCGGGTTCCGCGGCCCCGAACCGCGCTGGCACCGTTGGCGCTTCGCCGAGCTTCGCGTCGAGCGCAGGCTTCGTCGACGCGACGGTCGGCGCTTCATGCTCCGAGCTCGACGGCGCAGCGCGCGTCGCCGCTTCGTGGGTCGCACTCGCCGCTGGCTTCGCGAACGGTGATGGAATCGTCGCGAACGGCGCCGGCGTGGTCGTGGTCGACGCCTTGTTAGCGCTCGCCGCCGCAGCGAGGTTCGACGGCATGAACGGCGCCTTCGGCTCGAACGGATTCTTCGTGCTGATGCCGCTGAACTTCGACGCGGGCGGCGGCACGCTCGGTTTGAGCGCGCGCGGCAGCGGAACGTTCGGTTTCGCGGTGCTCGGCAGCGGACTCCTCGGCACGCTGGCGATCGGCGGCGGTGACGTCGGCGACGGCGCCGACGGTGCCGGCTTGGGTGGGCTGGCAGTCGGCACTGCGGCGCTCAGCGGAGCGGTCACCGGTGCGGACTTCGGTTGCAGCGGTGCGGGTGGCTCGGTCGGCTTGCCATTCCGCGATCCGGGTAGCGGATTCGCCGCGCTCGGCGCGACCGCAAACGACGAGACGGGTACGGCGGCCGCGTTCGTCGGCGCGGGCGCACCCGAGACCCGGCGCTGGCGTGCGGGAGGCGGGCTCGGCGGCCCGCTCGGCTTTGCGCGCGCCGGTGGATGTGCCGGTGCGGTCGCAGGCGGTGGGGGCGGCGCGACGTCGTCGTCGCGATCCAGCGTCTGATCCGGCGCGGGCGGTGCCGCTTCACGTTGCGCGCGCGCCGGAGATTCGCCTCGTGCAAGTGCATCGACGACGACCGCCGGCTTGCTGTCGCGAGCGGGCGCCGTTGGCAGCTCGATGTCGACTTTCGGCGACGCCTTCGTCGGGAGCTCGCTCGACGCGCGTAACGGCGGCTTGCCGAACGGCCCGAGCTCGGTGTGCGCATTCGCGAGCTCGTCCTCGCTGAACTTGCGCGCGTCGCGCGTCTCGAGCTCCTCGAAGCTCTCCGGCGCCTGGGTCTCCGCGGTCGAGTCGCCCGCGGGGAGGAAGGCATTCTCGTCGGTCGGATGATCGGCGCGCGGCAGCGGAGGCGCGATCACGCTCTCGTCAGTGGGATCCGCGCCGACGCCTCCGACCATCGCGTCACCGGCGCGCGACCAGTCTTTCACCGATGCACGCTCCACCGGCATCGTCATCGCCTGCTCGGACGGCCGCTCGCGCGCGGCTCGTGCGCGTGCCTTCGCCTCCGAGTCGATCTCGACCGCCGTGCTGCTCTCCGGCGGCTCGCCACCGAGCGACGGCATCGGCGGCACCGGAGCCGAGATCGTCGGCCGATGCGTACCCGTGACCCGCGGCGGCACGCTCGGCCGCGACGCACGCGCGAGCCCACCGACCGCGGCGGCTGCTTTGCGGATGTTCGTGCCCGGCCGCGCGTGACGATTCGGTGGCGTCTTCGGCTCGGAGAACGCCGGCGGCATCGCAGGCATCGGGTCGAACGAGTCGCGCTCGCGCGGGATGTCCTCGGTGCGTTCGATCGAGCGCGGCGGCGGCGCGGGCACGTACGGTTCGGCACCGAACGCCGACACGGGAATGTGCGCAGCGGCCGAGTCACCCCGATCGTCGTACGCATGACCGCGGGTCGCAGGTGTGACCGCTTCGAGCGGTGGTGGCGTCGGAAAGCCGAGGATGTTGCGGACCTGATCGGCCCCCAGCGGCGTCGGCGCGCGCGTCGGCAGCGGCGGTGCCATCGGATTTGGCTGCGCGCCGGCATTGTGAAGATCGTAGAGCGGACGCAGCTGCGGCGCGGTCTCGAACAGCGGTTGCGCACCGTGGACGTGACCCCCCGACGGAGCTTGCATCGGTCCACCGAGCGGACCCGAAGGTCCGGGGAGCGGACCGCCGGGACTTGGCGGCATCGGTGCGATCCGTTGCTGGCTATCGCGCAAGAGCTCGCGGACGTCGAACGCGGGCTGGTGTTGTTGCGGATGCGGCATGCGCGGCTCGGACGACTTCAGCCGCAGCGGCTCGGGCTCGATCCACATCGCGATCAAGCTCGCGACGAAACCCGCACCGCATCCCGCGACCGCGGCGAAGAATCCAAGGTTGGCCGGCAAGCCGAGCCGGCTCTGGACGTCGAGATCCGGGCCGCGCACGAAGAAGATCGCGGCCGCACCGCCACCGATCAGCGCGACCTCGACGAGCGCGAGCTTGGCGAGCAGCTTGCGGCGATCGCCGACCTTCCACACCGACATCGCGAGCAACAGCATCGTCAACGCACCGACGCCGAGCGCGCCGAGCTCGCCGTAGCTGACCGGCTCGAGCCGATGATTGAGGTCGAGCGAATAGCACTTGACCTCTTCGCCGAGATTGCAGCCGCTCGCATCGAGCAGGCCGACGTGGATGACCTTGAGCTCGCGGACCTTGCCATCCACGCTCGGATGGCCATCCCACCAACCGGGCACGACGGTCGGCACGAGCGCGCCTGCCAATGCCGTCGCGAACAGCAGGGCCGCCACGAGCGCGAGCAGCGCGCCAAAGGCGCGAGAGGCCATGTGAAAAGGATATCAGATCTGCAACGCGTCGACGGCAGCCGCGGGGCTGGCGGCGGTGCGGAACAGGGCGCGCGTGGCGGGTCGCAGCACGCCGCTCGCGACCGCATGATCGAGGAATTGCATGAGGAGGCCCCAGAACCCATCGAGATCGAGGAACACGATCGGCTTCACGTGGTAGCCGAGCTGTATGCCGGTCAACACTTCGAAGGCCTCTTCGAACGTGCCGAAGCCACCGGGGCCGACCACGAACGCGTCGGCGCGCTCGAACATCATCGCCTTGCGTTGATGCATCGTGTCGACGACGTTGAGCTCGCTGAGCCCACGGTGCGCGACCTCGAGGTCGACGAGCGCCTGTGGGATGACACCGACGACCTTGCCACCGGCGGCGAGGTGCGCGTCTGCGAGCACGCCCATGAGGCCGCGATGTGCGCCGCCGTAGACCAGCGTCAGATCGCGCTGCACGAGCTCTTGCGCGAGCTCGCGGATCGCCTGCGCGTACGCGGGCACACCGTCCGACGACGACAAGTAGACGCACACCGAGCGCACCACGCGAGAGTAGTATCACGCCGGTGCAGCGCGTCTGGTTCGATCTCACGTTCGCCGAGCTGACGACGACGCAGCTGTACCGGATCACGGAGCTCCGCGAGCGCGTGTTCGTCGTCGAACAGGCCTGCGTGTACCTCGACGCAGACGGCATCGATCTGGAGGCGCGCCACGTCTGGGCCGAAGCCCAGGACCGGATCGATGCGTACTTGCGAATCGTTCCCGCCGGCGTGAAGTTCGCGGAGCTCAGCATCGGCCGCGTGATCGTCGCGCCCCAAGCGCGCGGGACCGGTCTCGGCAAGGAGCTGATGCAGCGCGGAATCGCGGCTGCCCGAGGAGCGCCGATCCGGATCGGCGCCCAGGCCCACCTCGAGAAGTTCTATGCGGACCTCGGCTTCACGCGCGCCTCGGAGAACTTCGTGGAGGACGGCATCCCGCACCTCGAGATGCTCCGGCCGGCGCAAACCTAAGCGCGCTGGGTTCGAAACGCCGAGCCAAGCACGAGCCACAGGCTCGCGAGCACCAGCACGATCGCCTCGCGGCCGCCGCCCAGCACTCCGCCGGTCGGCGAGAGCAGGCCGTCGAGCGACAGCCCGTGCCAGACGTCCCTCAACAAGTACGTGCCCGCACCCGCGATCGCGACGCCACCGACCATGCCGATGAACCCGACGACGCGGAAGTACGGCAACAGCGCAGACAGCGCGGCCGCGACGACAAAGATCGCGATCCATTCGAGCGGCGCATAGAGGTGCAGCCCGAGCCACACCGCGAACGCCACCGCGAACCCGTGGGCCACCACGCAATACCACCTCGGCACCACCACCATAGCTCGCCCAGTATACCCAAACCGGCGGCCGCATTGCACACCATCGGCGCGCATGGTTGGATGCGCGGATGCGCATGATCCTCGTCGGGCCGCCGGGAGCAGGAAAGGGCACCCAGGCTGCACGCCTCGTCGAACAATTTCAAATTCCTCACATTTCGAGCGGCGACATGCTCCGCGCGGCGGTGAAGGAGGGGACGCCACTCGGCATCGAGGCCGATCAGCACATGAAGCAGGGCCATCTCGTCCCGGATGAGGTCGTGATCGGCATGATCCTCGAGCGGATCAAAAAGGCGGATTGTGCGAACGGGTTCATGCTCGACGGCTTTCCGCGCACGCGCCCGCAAGCCGAGGCGCTCGACAAGGCGCTCGAGGCGGCGAAGGTCGGTCTCGATGCCGTCGTGCTGATCGAGGTGCCCGATCAGCTGCTCGAGGAACGCGCGTGCGGCCGGCGCAGCGATCCGGAGACCGGCGTGATCTATCACCTCAAGTACAACCCGCCGCCCCCCGAAATCGCGGCGCGTCTGGTCCATCGCAAGGACGACACCGCGGAGGCAGTCGCCACGCGGCTGGCGAAGTACCACTCGGAGACCGCGCCGATCGTCCCGTACTACGAGCAGAAGGGCGTGCTCCAGCGCGTCGACGGCGTCGGCGATCCCGAGACCATCACGAAGCGGCTGACCGCCGTGTTGAAACGCTGATGGCGGGCTTCGACCACACCGCGATCGATCCGAAGTGGCAGGCGTACTGGGACCGCGAGCAGACGTTCCGCACGCCGACGGATCGCACGCGTCCGAAGTACTACGTGCTCGACATGTTCCCGTACCCGTCGGGCGACGGCCTCCACGTCGGCCACCCGAAGGGCTACACCGCGACCGACATCGTCGCGCGCGCGAAGCGGATGATGGGCTTCAACGTGCTGCGCGTGATGGGCTGGGACTCGTTCGGCTTGCCCGCGGAGCGCCGCGCCGAGAAGACCGGCGAGCATCCGAGCGTGATCACCGCGCGCAACATCGCCACGTTCAAGGGTCAGCTCCAGCGGCTCGGCCTGTCGTACGACTGGACCCGCGAGCTCGCGACGAGCGATCCGCGCTACTACAAGTGGACGCAGTGGATCTTCGAAGTCCTCTACGAGCGCGGCCTCGCGTATCAGGCGGAGGTTGCCGTCAACTTCTGCCCGGCGCTCGGCACCGTCCTCGCGAACGAAGAGGTCCACGACGGCAAGTACATCGAGACCGGCGATCCGGTCGAGAAGCGGCTGCTGAAGCAGTGGATGCTGCGGATCACCGAGTACGCCGATCGGCTCGACGAGGATCTCGGATCGCTCGACTGGCCGAACGGCGTGCTGAAGCTCCAGCACGACTGGATCGGCAAGTCGGTCGGCGCGAATGTGAAGTTCGCGGTCGAGGGTCACGGCGACATCACCGTGTTCACGACCCGGCCCGACACGCTGTTCGGCGGGACGTGGGTCGTGCTCGCGCCGGAGCACCCGCTCGTCGACGCGCTGACGACCGATGCGCAGCGCGCCGCGGTCGACGCGTATCGCGCCGAGGTCGGCAAGCGCAGCGAGCGCGATCGCGCCGTCGAGGCCGCCGATGCGCCGAAGACCGGTGTCGCGACCGGTGCGTTCGCGACGAACCCGGTCAACGGTAAGCAGATTCCGATCTGGATCGCGGACTACGTGCTCGCGAGCTACGGCACCGGCGC
>JBDUAS010000570.1:0-2261 GCA_040004535.1 Deltaproteobacteria bacterium | reverse complement strand
CGACGGCGTCGGCGACCTCGGCGAGCTGGGTGAACCGCGCGATGATCTCGCGCTTCGCTTGCTTGTGATGGTCGAGGAGGATCATCAGAACACGCTGATCAACTTTCCGACTTCCTTGTCGACATCGGGCAGGCTGAGCTTACCAGTGAGGTCCTGGCCGGTGAGCTGCGCGTACAACGCCGAGTCCGCGAACAGGCGGAGTGCCTGGACGCGCTTGGGGACGTAAGGATGCGAGCGGAACAGCTCCGCGTAGCGGCCGATGCTCTTCTTCACTTCGGGCAGCGCGCGAAGGTATTCGTCCGCGTTGAACGCGCTGCCCTTGTCGAGGCCGAGCTCGAGCTTGACCATCGCCTGCATGGTCTTGTCGACGTCGCGCACCGCGATCAGCGACGCGCGATCGCACGTGACCTCGGCGCGCCGCGACCACGCTTGCAGCGTCATGATCGCCGGCTGGACGACCCAGCGGACGAAGAACGCGGCGCTCGTGTTCAAGTAGTGGAGCGCGGTCGCGTACAGGATGTGACCGTTCTGGATGTGCGCGAGCTCGTGTGCGATCGCCGAAATCAGCTCGGTATCGTCGAGCTTCTCGGCGAGCTCGAGGTTCACGATCAAGTGCGGCGAGTCCTCGGTGCCGAGCACCTTGACCTTGATCGCGCTCGACGGCGCCGCGAAGATCGCGGGCAGCCGCACGTTCAACATGCCGGCAGCTTTCTTCGCCGCTTCCCACACGCGCGGGAACTGCGAGTCGCTAACCTTCACGGCGGTGCCGAGCAGCTCGGTCCGCGCGACGTCTTTCCACAGCCGGGTCGTGGCCTCGAGCGCCATCGTCACCGGCCGGGCCATCGCGAGCGTGCGCCGGAATCGCTGCTCGCCCGAGAACGCGTAAGCAGCACCCTCGCGGGCACTCTGCTCCATCTGACCGCGCCGGGCCGCGAGCCAGCGCGCAAAATCGAAGTCGACGCCAACCGAGGACATACTCGGGTTATAGCGCGCGCTTGGCAATCCTGCGACGCGCGAGCGCGAGGAAGGCGATGCCCAGGATGACCGCGAACCACAGGGTCGCGAGCCGGGTCAGGAGCGTGGCCGCCACCGCACTCGCACGATCGAAGTGCGCGGCGCCGCTCACCAACGCTAGCGTCATCGCGCCCTCGGTGACACCTAGCCCACCGGGCAGGAACGACAGCGCACCGGCGATCGTGGTGCCGGCATAGATCACCATCGCGAGGCCGAGCGCGACGTGCATGCCGGGGAACGCGTTGCAGATGAGCGCGAAGCCGACGCACTCGCAGGCCCAGGCCGGAATCGCGATCGCGGTCGCGGACAACAGCGAGACCGGCCGGCACAACACGACGAGGTTCTCGAACGTCTCGTGCAGCGGCGCGCGCAGCCGCTGGAGCTTCGCCGGCCGGCTCACGATGTCGATCAGTGCGCGGGTAGGGCGCGGCCACGCGAGCAACAGCAAGCCTCCCATGATCAGCGCGCCCGCGATCGCGACGAGCGTCGGATCGACCCCATAAGCGGCGACGCCGATCACCGCGAGCGCGAGCAACGCGACGAGGTCGGTGACGCGCTCGGCGACCACGATCGGTGCGGTCCGCGGCGCCGGGACATCGTGCATGTCGCGCAACAGCAGACTCTTCACGAGCTCGCCGAGCTTCGCGGGTGTGATCGAAAGGGACAGTCCCGCACCGAACACCAGCGCGCTCGAACCGAGCGGAACTGACACGTTCTGCCGGGCCAGATAGACCTGCCAGCGCAGGAAGCGCAGGACGTAGTTCATGAACGCGAGGCCGATGGCCGCGAACAGGGCCCACCACTCGAAGCCGGTGAGGCTCTGGCCGAGGTGCCGCACGTCGCCGAGCATCGACAACGCTGCGAGCCCGATCACCACGGCGACGACGAACCACAACCACGTACGACGCTTGTGTTCCAAGGCGCGCAACATTAGCCTGGATGCATGGCGCACTCGATCTTGGTTGTGGACGATGACCCGGAGATCGTCACCCTGCTGAGCACGCGTCTCAGCCGGCGCGGCTACAAGATCTCGACGGCGAGCGACGGCGTCCGCGCGCTCGAGCTCGTGAAGAAAGAGATGCCGGATCTGGTGCTCCTCGACGTGATGATGCCGGGCAAGTCGGGCTGGGAGGTCGCGCGGGCGCTGAAGCAAGACCCGGCGACCCAGGCCGTGAAGATCATGATGGTCACGGCGATCGGCGAGAAGACCAACGAGATCACCGCGCCGATCTACGGCGCCGACGCGC
>JBDUAS010000320.1:0-7527 GCA_040004535.1 Deltaproteobacteria bacterium | reverse complement strand
CGTTCGTCCGCGGCCCGTACCCGACGATGTACGTCCAGAAGCCGTGGACGGTGCGCCAGTACGCCGGGTTCTCGACGGCCGAGGACTCCAACGCGTTCTACCGCCGCAACCTCGCCGCCGGCCAGATGGGCCTATCGATCGCGTTCGACCTCGCGACCCATCGCGGTTACGACAGCGATCACCCGCGCGTCGTCGGTGATGTCGGCATGGCGGGCGTCGCGATCGATTCGATCCTCGACATGCAGATCCTGTTCGATCGGATCCCGCTCGACAAGATGTCGGTGTCGATGACGATGAACGGCGCGGTCCTGCCGATCCTCGCGCTCTACATCGTCGCCGCGGAGGAGCAAGGCGTGAAGCCCGCGCAGCTCACCGGCACGATCCAGAACGACATCTTGAAAGAGTACATGGTGCGGAACACCTATATCTATCCGCCCGCACCGTCGATGAAGATCATCGCGGACATCTTCGCGTTCACCGCGAAGGAGATGCCGAAGTTCAACTCGATCTCGATCAGCGGCTATCACATGCAGGAGGCCGGCGCGACCGCCGACCTCGAGCTCGGCTACACGCTCGCCGACGGTGTCGAATACGTGCGCACCGGCGTCGCATCGGGCATGAACGTCGACGCATTCGCGCCGCGGCTGTCGTTCTTCTTCGCGATCGGCATGAACTTCTTCATGGAGGTCGCGAAGCTCCGCGCCGCGCGCTTGTTGTGGGCCGAGCTGATGGGTCAGTTCTCGCCGAGCTCGGCGAAGTCGCTCGCGCTGCGCACGCACTGCCAGACCTCGGGCTGGTCGCTGACCGCACAGGACGTCTACAACAACGTGGTGCGCACCGGGATCGAGGCGATGGCGGCGACGCAAGGCCACACCCAGAGCCTGCACACGAACTCGCTCGACGAGGCGCTCGCGCTTCCCACCGACTTCTCGGCCCGGATCGCGCGCAACACCCAGCTCCAGCTCCAGCTCGAATCGGGAACGACACGCCCGGTCGATCCATGGGGCGGCAGCTACTACGTCGAGTGGTTGACGGATCAGCTGGCGCGCCGCGCCCGCGACCACATCGCAGAGATCGAGGCGCTCGGCGGGATGGTCAAGGCGATCGAGGCCGGCGTGCCGAAGCTGCGGATCGAAGAGGCAGCGGCGCGCACCCAGGCGCGGATCGATGCGGGGCGGCAGAAGATCATCGGCGTGAATTGCTTCAAGCCCGCGCGCGAGGCGCCGGTGCCGGTGCTCAAGGTCGACAACGCGGCGGTGCGCAAGACCCAGATCGAGCGGCTCGCGAAGCTGCGCGCCGAGCGTGACAACACCGTGACGCAGAGCTCGCTGGCGGCGTTGACCGCGTGCGCCGAGACCGGCCAGGGCAACTTACTCGCGTGCGCGATCGATGCAGCGCGGGCGCGGGCCACCGTCGGGGAAATCTCGCTCGCACTCGAAAATGTGTGGGGCCGCCATCGCGCCGAGATCCACGCCATCTCCGGCGTGTACAGTGGAGAGGTGGGCGAGACGTCAGCGACCGTCGCCGAGCTGCGGGCGCGCACCGCCGCGTTCCTCGAGCGCGAGGGCCGGCGACCGCGGATCTTGATCGCGAAGATGGGTCAGGACGGCCACGATCGCGGCCAGAAGGTGATCGCGTCGGCGTTCGCCGACCTCGGGTTCGATGTCGATATCGGCCCGCTGTTCCAGACGCCCGAGGAGACCGCCCGTGCGGCGGTGGAGGCCGACGTTCACATCGTCGGTGCGAGCTCGCTCGCCGCCGGTCACTTGACGCTCGTCCCCGCGTTGCGCGACGCGCTCGCCGCGCTCGGCCGGCCCGAGATCTTGATCGTCGCCGGCGGCGTGATTCCGCCGGATGACTACGCGGCGCTGCGCGCCGCCGGGGCTGCCGAGATCTTCGGTCCGGGCACCGTGATCCCGGACGCCGCCCGCGCGCTGATCGATCGGTTGGAGAAGTGACTCCGCGCGCGCCTCGGCTGTCGCTCGACGAGTACGAGCGGGGCGTGCGCACGTGCGATCGCGGCGTGCTCGCGCGTGCGGTGACACTGATCGAGAGTCGCGAGCCAGGCGATGCACTTCTCGCCCAAGAGCTCCTGCACCGCGTGTTGCCCGCGACCGGCAACGCGACGCGCGTCGGGATCACCGGTGTGCCGGGCGTCGGCAAGTCGACGTTCATCGACGAGCTCGGCACGCGCTTGATCGCGCGCGGCCATCGCGTCGCCGTGCTCGCGATCGATCCGACGAGCCAGCTCTCGGGCGGCTCGATCCTCGGCGACAAGACCCGGATGCAGCGGCTCGCCGTCGCGCCCGAAGCGTTCATCCGGCCGTCGCCGTCGGGCCTGTCGCCCGGTGGCGTGGCGCGCCGCACGCGCGAGACGATGCTGCTGTGCGAGGCCGCCGGCTTCGACACGATCCTGGTCGAGACCGTCGGTGTTGGCCAAGGCGAGACTGCGGTCGCCGACATGGTCGACTTCTTCCTCGTCCTCGTGCTGCCGGGCGCCGGTGACGAGCTGCAGGGCATCAAGAAGGGCGTGTTCGAGCTCGCGGATGCGCTCGCCGTCAACAAGGCCGACGGTGACGGTGCTTCCCGCGCGAAGCTCGCGCTCTCTGATCTGCGCAGCGCGTTGCGCTACCTGCCCCATCGCCGCGCGAGCTGGGAGCCGCGGGCGCTCGCGATCTCGGGCCTCACCGGGCTCGGTCTCGACGAGCTGTGGACCCTGATCGAGGAGCAGCGCGCACTCCTCGCGAGCACCGGCGAGCTCGCCGCGCTGCGCGCGGATCAGCAGCGGATCTGGATGTGGTCGCTGATCCGCGAGCGGCTCGAGGCGGTGTTCCGCACGACTCCCGCGGTCGCCGCGCTGCTCGCGCGTCTCGAGGCCGACGTCGCGGCCGGTACGATCACGTCGACCGCCGCCGCCGACGAGTTGCTCGCAGCGTTTCGAGCTACGCTCGCGCCGTGACCATCACCCTCTATCATCATCCATTCTCTCGCGCGGCAGGCTCGGTGTGGGCGTGCGAAGAAGCCGGCATGCCGTACGAGCTAAAGTTCGTCGACATCATGAAGGGTGCGCACAAGGCGCCCGACCTCGTCGCGCTCAACCCGATGGGCAAGCTGCCCGTCCTCACCGATGGCGACACCGTCATCACCGAGGCCGCGGCGATCGCGCTCTACCTCGCCGATCGCTATGCGGCCGGCCGGCTCGCGCCACCGATCGATGATCCCCGCCGCGGGACGTATCTGCGGTGGGCGCTGTTCGCGCCGTCGGTGATCGAGCCCGGCACGATGGCGCAGCGCGGCGGCTGGGAGTTCAAGCCGTCGCAGGCCGGCTGGGGTGACTACCCCGCGATGCTCTCGGCGATGGAATCCGCGCTCGCCGGCAAGGACTTCATCCTCGGCGACACGTTCTCGATGGCCGATGTCGTGTTCGGCGGGACCGTGAGGTTCATGCTGATGTTCAAGAGCATCGAAGAGCGACCCGCGTTCAAGGCGTATGCGGAGCGGCTCGCGCAGCGCCCGGCGTTGCAGCGCGCGGATGCGAAGAACAAGGCCGTGATGGACGCGAACGACTTGAAGATGCCCTGACGAGGAGAACGCGCTGCGCGTTCAGCGCACCGACAGGTTCGCGATCCGCTTGTTGATCAGCGCGACGTCCTTTGCGGTCGGCGCGAGCTTCACGTACGTCTTGAACGCGAGCAGTGCGGAGGCTCGGTTGCCCTGCTGGGCGTAGGCGAGGCCGAGGCCGCGATAACCGGCGACGTAGTTGGGATACGCCTCGAGCGCCTGTCGATACGCGACGATCGCCGCGTCGGTCTCGCCGGCGAACAGGTGATGGTTGCCCGTCGCGTAGTCGGCGCGGGCGCGGGCCAGCGCCTCGTCTTGCTCGGGCGTCGGATCGGGCTTCTTGTCGTAGTCGACGACGACAGGCTTCTTGCCGCGCGAGATCCTGCGCTTCGCGACGACAGGTTTCTTCGCCGCGGGTCGGGTCGAGGTCGGCGGCGAAGCCGCTGCTGTATCGACAGTGGCGACAGCCGCCGCGGCGGGGTGCGACGGCGTCGCAGCGTGCGAGGTCGCCGAGGTCGCCGACGCGGTCGACGCGGTCGACGCGGTCGACGAAGTGGTCGGCGTCGCGCGGCTCGCCTTCGCGGTCGTCGTGTCGGTGGACTTCGAAGAGCCGCCGCCCGTGGAGACGAGCACGATCACGAGGATCATGACGAGCGCGCCAGCGGCAACGAGCAGGCCGCGCTTGCGGCTGGTCGGCGTCGGGAACACGGTCGCGAGCAAGGTGCGGCGCGCCAGCCGCTGGTCGGTCGGATCTTGGCGCGTGACCGGCAGCGGGATTTCGGGCGCGCTACCGTGCGCGCCGTTGTATTCGAGGCCGGCGGCGCTCGGCCACTGCGGAGCGGGCTCCGGCGGCGGTGCCGCGAGCGGGAGCGGGGTGTGCCACGCCGTCGACGAGCCGCTACCGTTGGCCACCGACGCCGGGGGCAGGCCCGCGATCGCGCTACTCGCAGCGGCTTGCGCCGGCATCGCAGGACTCGTCGGTTTCTCCGAGCGATGAGACAATTGCGGTGCGGCGGGCTGCGCCGCGATCGGATCGGCTCCGGTCGGCATCACGAACGCACCGGAGGTCGTCGTGCCCTGCTCGCTCGTCAGGATCGGATAGGTCTGCGGGCGGCGCGAGGGCTGGTGCTCGGTCTTCGAGACCGCGTTCAGATCGACGATCACGGAGTCTTCGCCGGGTTTGCGCGCCGGTTGCGGGCGCTCGCGGTTGCCGACCGAAGTCGCACCACCGAGCTCGTCCCAGTCATCGTATTGCGCCGCCTGCTGCGCGTTGGCGGCGATCGACGCGACGTCGAGGCGTGGCGTGGCTTCAGACGTGATCGCGCGCGGCGTCGCTGACGGCGCGGGCGGCCATGTTGGCAGCTCGAGCGCCGAGGGAGCGCGGGGCGCCGACGCGACGGGCTTCGTCGCGGCGGGCGGCGTCGCGACCGGCGCCGATTTCATCGTCTCGACCTTCGCAGGCGTCGCGTCGCGCTTCGGAACCGTCGTCGCCGCTGCGACGGGCGTCGCGACCGGCGCCGATTTCATCGTCTCGACCTTCGCAGGCGTCGCGTCGCGCTTCGGAACCGTCGTCGTCACTGCGACGGGCGTCGCGACCGGCGCCGACTTCATCGTCTCGACCTTCGCGGGCGCTGCATCGTTGCCGAACGGCGAGAACGTAGGCGCCGCGGCGGGCTTCGCGAGCGCGCGGCGGGTCGCGGTCGTCTTCGTCGCGGGCTTGGTCGGCGCGGTCTTCACTTCGAGCTTTGCCTTCGGCTGTGCGAGCGCGGCCGGCTGCGCGGCTTGCGCGGGCTTCGCAGGAACCACGGCGGGCCTCGCTGCTGCTGCGGGTTGCGTCGACGCCTTCGCAGGCGCCGCGGGCGGGACCGCGGCGACGGTCGGCATCGCCATCGTCTTGTGCACCTTGCTCGGCAACGCCGGGGCGCTTCCCGTACGGCGCAGCGTGTTCGTCGTCGTGCGCGGCGCGGTCGCTTCATCCTTGGCCGCCGGCGGTGCGTCCCACGCTTCGTCGAGGCCGCTCTTCTTGACGAGCGCGGCGAGGTTGGCCTCGACCTGGACCGGCGTGTGCTGCTCGCGGTCCCATTCCTCGACCGCGATCGCGTCGATCTCGACGATATCCGTGTGCTCTTCCCTCATCGCGTCACCTCGGAGACGAGCCCCTCGAGCCCGGCGACTGCGGCCGCTTCATTCGCGAACGTGTGCTCGACCGTCTTGGGTTGCTTCGACGCACCGTCGAACAACGTGACCGAGACTTTCGGCTTCTCGCCGTCGACATCGATCTGCGCGAACAACAACTTGTTCGCGGCGAGCGACTTCGCAGCCGCGTCGTAACAAGTAGCGGTCGGATCGAGACACTCGATCGACAGCTGGACGACCTCGATCGAAACCTTCGACGTCGCGTGCTCGTCGACTCCACTCACGTTCGCGTGCGCGAGCGCGGAGGTCGCGGCCTTCGCGATGTTCGGATACGCATCGCTCTCTGCAGGAAGCGTGAGCAATTTGATCTTCGGCGCGGGTGCCACCGCGCTCGGATGAGAATGTGCACAACCCACGACCATGATCACGACCCCGAGTAGCAGCGCGCGCACGTTAGAATCACCGTAACACGCGGCGAGCATTCGGTAGTTCCTCGTCGAGAAATGCTATCCGGTGCGTACCCGAGCTACAGCGCGCAGGAAGACCTACAGCGACCTTTCACCACCTCGGCGATCGTCGTGATTTCGCTGCTAGTCGATCGCGAGCTGGCGGATGAAGCAAGCCGGAGGTCGCGGACCAGAGTTTCGCCGAGCCAGGCCGGCGTCGCCGCGAGCAACTCGACCGAGCCGACGGTGCCGCGCGCGTCGATGCACAGCACCGCCGAAAGCGTCTTCGAACCGCCATCGCGATCCGCTCGGGCGACGCACCTCATCGGGCCGGATCATCGTCGGCCCGGCCCAGTGCTCGGCGGGCCTCCGCGATCGGCGAAGCCGGCTCGACCAACGTGGGGCCCGCCCGTGGGATGCTCCGCGCCTATGGCCCGCCGCGATCCGCATTCGTATGCCGATGACACCCAGCCGCAGACTGTCTCGTTCGCGCTGAAGGCGCGCGTCGACTTCGCGACCCAGACGCTCGTCGCCGAGGTCGTGCTGCGGTTCGCGGAGGCGAAGGCCGGCACGCTCGATCTCGACACCCGTGATCTCGCGATCGACGCGGTCGAGGGCGCGAACGGCCGCGCGCTCGCGTTCGTGATGCACGAGCCCGAGCCGTTCCTCGGGGCGCGGCTGTCGATCACGCTGCCCGAGCCGACACCGTCGATCACGATCCGCTACGCGACCTCGCCCGACGCATCGGCGCTGCAATGGCTCGCGCCGGCGCAGACCCGCGGTGGGGTTCACCCGTACTTGTTCTCGCAGTGTCAGGCGATCCACGCGCGCTCGCTCGTGCCGCTCCAGGACACGCCGCGGTTGCGCGTCCGCTACAGCGCGGAGCTCACGTTCCCGAAGGCGCTGCGCGCGGTGATGGCGGCGGCCGATCGCGGCCGTACCGAGACCGGCGAGCTCGCGACGCACAAGTTCGAGATGCCGCAGCCGATTCCGCCGTACCTGTTCGCGTTCGCGGTCGGCGACCTCGCCTCGCGCGATCTGTCACCGCGCGTGCGCGTGTGGGCCGAGCCGTCCGTCGTCGAGGCGGCCGCGTGGGAGTTCGCCGACGCCGAGCAGATGATCGGTGCGGCCGAGGCGCTGTTCGGGCCGTACGACTGGGAGCGCTTCGACATCCTGACGATGCCGCCGTCGTTTCCGTACGGCGGGATGGAGAATCCGCGGCTCACGTTCATCACGCCGACCGTGCTCGCCGGCGATCGCTCGCTGGTCTCGGTGATCGCGCACGAGCTCGCGCACTCGTGGACCGGCAACCTCGTGACGAACGCGAACGCCGAGCACTTCTGGCTCAACGAGGGCTTCACGATGTACGCGGAGCGCCGGATCA
>JBDUAS010000086.1:0-24862 GCA_040004535.1 Deltaproteobacteria bacterium | reverse complement strand
ATCCACTACGCGTCGGATACGCCGTACTCGCGGCGCCAGAGCCTGCTGTCGAAGTCGCTGTCGTACTTCGGCATGGAGAGCACGTACGGCTGTGCGATCGCGATCGCGCGGCGAATCCTGATGAACGAGCTCGCGAGGCTCGGGTGACCCAACGCGCCGACGTCGTTTGTATCGGCGCCGGCGTGTCGGGGCTCGGGTTCGCGAATTACTGGTGCGCGCAGCATCCGGCGACGCGCGTCGTGGTGCTAGAGCGAGAAGCGGAGCCCGGGGGCTATTGCCGCACCGTCGAGCAGGCGGGGTTCGTGTGGGACTACTCGGGCCACTTCTTTCACTTCAAGCACGCCGAGCTCGAGCAGTGGTTGCGCGATCGGATGCCCGGCGAGGACGTCCGCACCGTCGAGCGCGTCGCGAAGATCCGCTACGCCGGTCGCGACATCGATTTTCCGTTCCAGAAGCACATCCACCAGCTGCCGCTGCCCGAGTTCCTCGAGTGTCTGACCGAGCTGTATTTTCGGCCCGAGGGCGAGCCGCGCTCGTTCGGCGAGATGCTGTACCAGCGGCTCGGCAAGGGCATCACCGACAAGTTCCTGCGGCCGTACAACGAGAAGCTGTACGCGACCGACCTCGACACGCTCGATCCCGACGCGATGGGCCGGTTCTTCCCGCACGCCGATCTCGCCGACATCATCGCGAACATGCGGCCGGGCGTGAGGGCGCACGGCTACAACGCGACGTTCACCTATCCGGCGGGCGGCGCGATCCGCTACATCCACGCGCTGCTCCGCGACTTGCCGGCGGATGCGGTCGCGTGCAACGAGCCGGTGACCGCGATCGATCTCGACGCGCGCACCGTGACGACCCCGAAGCGGACGATCGCGTTTGGCCAACTCGTCAGCTCGGCACCGCTACCGGCGCTCGCGAAGCTGTGCGGCGTGGAGCACGACGCCAGCGTGTTCAGCTCGAATCGCGTGCTGGTGTTCAACCTCGGCTTCGACGCCAAGGGCCGTGACGACGTCCACTGGATGTACTTCCCCGACCGCGCGGATGCGTTCTATCGCGTCGGCTGGTACGACAACATCCTCGGCTCCGATCGGATGAGCCTGTACGTCGAGATCGGCGCCGCGAATGGCGCTGCATTCGATGTCGATGCACTGCGCGCGCGCGTCCTCGACGATCTGCGCCGCGAAGGCATCGTGACGACCCAGAATCTGATCGCGCACCACCACGTCGTGCTCGATCCTGCGTACGTCCACATCACGCAGCGCTCGCTCGCCGAATCCACCCGACTGAAGCTGCTCCTGGCGGCGCGCAACGTCCACTCGGTCGGCCGTTACGGCGGCTGGACGTACTGCTCGATCGAGGACAACCTCCTCGAGACGCGCGCGCTCGCGTCGTCGCTCTAGTTCGCCGGGATCCGGATCACGACGAAGCCCTTTGTACCGCGTGCGAGCACGTCGATCACCTTGCCGTCGGTCATCGCCATCGCAGGCCACTCCTGCGCCATCACCGGTTCCGCAACCTCCGGCAAGCCGAAGAACTCGACGGCGCCACCTTCATGCCACACGCCGAGCACTCCGCCGTGAGACGCGATCGCGACGAGCTTGCCGCCGACCGCCGTCGCCGTCGCGAGCTCGGGCGCACCTGCTGGCGCGTTGACCGTGCGGCAGTCATCCGTGCAGATCAGGAACGGCTTGCGCGGGTCCAGCGACCGCAGCACCGCCGCGTCGTTCGTGCATCCCATCAACACGAAGAACGGATTCGCGCGCATCACGACGGGCTTGCCGCCGCCGAATGCCAACACGCCCGTGCCCGTCGACACCCACGCCCGATCGTTCGTCAAGCACGTCGCGCCCGTCGGGTTGTCCCCCAGATCGATCGCGGACTCCGGCACCAGCGGGTTCACGATCTGGCCGTGCGACTGCTTGTCATCGCGCCACACGATCGCAGCGCGACCGTCGACGTCGATCGCGGTCTGCATCCCCGTCGTCGGCACCGCCGGTTCCCACGTCGTACTCGTACTCGTACTCGATCCGGATCCGGACGCGGCTGCGCTCGCCGGCCTGCTCACACGGCCGATCACCAGCAGCTTTTCGTTGTTGTAGACCACGACCCCGTTATCCGCCGTGCCCACGATCGCGTCGATCTGCGCATTCGCGACCTTCTGATCACTCGGCGCCTGCATCACGCCCTTGTCATCGATCGTCCCGACCTGCACGCGATCCGCCGTCGCCACCGCGCCCCACGACATATCGGGCACCGAGCGCAGCACCCCGGTCGCCGGCGCCACCTTCGGCGCCCCACCGGTGTGCAACGCGATCTCGACCTCGCGATCCTTGCGCGACTTGCCGAACACGATCAGCCCGTGTGCGGACGGCTTGGTCTGGACGACGATCTCCTTCAGCGTCACGTCGCCATCGTCGACCGGCACGATCGTCGCCGCCCGCAACGGCTTGCCCGCTTGCTCGAGTGCCGGCATCCCCGCGGCCCTGCGCAGTGCCGTGCGCGCCGCGTCGAGCTCGTCGAGCGCGGCCGGCAACGGATCTTGCTTCAGCGTCGTCGAGCTCACGATGTGCGTCGCGAACGCAGACGCGGCCTTGCCGGCCGCCTTGTCGAGCTCGACCCACGCGGCTTCGACATCCTTGTTCCCGGTATCGGGCTCGTCGCCTCGCGACAACTTGCCGATCAACGGCGTGCACGCGCCACGATTCCACGGATCGGGATTCATCTCGCGGATCGCGAGCGCTTCGCTCGTCTTCTGCGAGCCCGGCTTCTGCCCGAGCAAGCAATCGCGCACGGCGGTGAACCGGGTCTCCCACCGCGTGACTTCCTCTTGCGCGGCCTGCTTGTCCTGCGCCGGTTGGTAGACCTTGAAGAAGTAGAAGCCGCCGCCGGCCGCGACCGCCGCCACCGCTGCGAAGATCAACACCACGCGCGACCGTTCGGAGCTCATAGGTGCGTTCATATCACTCACGCGGTAGTAATCGTGGATGGAGCTCGCACGTGACGCCTACATCGCCGGCGCGTGGGCGCGGACCGACAAGCGCTTCGCGGTCCACGACCCGTTCGACAACGCGCTGATCGCGGAGGTTTCGGATTGCGACGCCGCGACGGTGGAGCGTGCGATCGCCGCGGCGGCCCGCGCGTTCGTGGACTGGCGCGCGCGGCCGGCTCCGGAGCGCGGGCAATTCCTCGCGAAAGTCGCGGCCTTGATGGCGCGTGACGAGGCGCGGCTCGCCGAGCTGTGCACGCGCGAGAACGGCAAGGCGCTCAAGGAATCGGTCGCCGAGGTCAAGTACGCGGCGAGCTTCCTGCACTGGTTTGCCGGCGAGGCCGAGCGGATCTACGGCGAGACGATTCCATCGAGCCGCGCCGACGGCCGGATCACCGTCACGCGCGAGCCGGTCGGCCCGTGCGCGCTGATCACGCCGTGGAACTTCCCGTACGCGATGCTCACCCGCAAGCTCGGCGCCGCGCTCGCCGCAGGCTGCACGGTCGTGTGCAAGCCCGCCGCGCAGACGCCGCTGTCGGCGATCGCGCTCGCGCAGCTCTGTCACGAGGCGGGCATGCCGGCGGGCGTCGTCAACGTGGTGACCGGCACCGAGCACCAACGGATCGGCAATCAGCTGTTCGCCGCGAAGACGATCCGCAAGATCAGCTTCACCGGCTCGACGCGGGTCGGCCAGGATCTGCTGCGCCAGTCCGCGGATGACCTCAAGCGGATCTCGCTCGAGCTCGGCGGCAACGCGCCGTTCGTCGTGCTGAAGGATGCCGACCTCGACGCCGCGGTCACCGGCGCGATGATCGCGAAGTTCCGCAACACCGGGCAGAGCTGCGTCGCCGCGAATCGCTTTATCGTCGAGGCGCCGATCGCGGACGAGTTCGCGAAGCGCTTCATCGCCCAGATCGCGAAGCTCAAGACCGGCCGCGGCCTCGACCCGGCGACTGACCTCGGCCCGCTGATCGACGACAAGGCCGTCGCGAAGGTCAAGAAGCTCGTCGACGACGCGGTCGCGCAGGGCGCGAGGCTCCTCCACGGCACGCCGCCGACCTCGCGGCTGGTCGCACCGATCGTGCTCTCCGGCGTGACGCCCGAGATGGACATCTGGCGCGAAGAGATCTTCGGCCCCGTCGTGACCTTACGCACCGGCAAGGATGCCGCCGAGTGCCTCGCGTTCGCGAACGACACCGACATGGGCCTCGTCGCGTACGTCTACACGCGCGACGGCGCCTCGCAGGCGCGTGCCGCCGAGACGCTTCAGGCTGGCATGATCGGCATGAACGAGGGCCTCGTCTCGACCGCCCAAGCGCCGTTCGGCGGCGTCAAGCACTCGGGGCTCGGGCGCGAAGGCTCGCGCCACGGGCTCGACGACTACACCAACTTCAAGTACGTCGCATCGAAGCTCATTTGAGAGCACCGTGTTTCGTACAGCCCGTCGCGCGAGCGAGCCCGAGCCGGCGCGCGACGCGGTCGCCGCGAGGTAGAGTGGCCGTGTGATCACCGGACCCAGAACCGACCGTGCTCCTCGCGACCCTGCTCATCCGCTCCGCGGTGCTCGCGTGGTCGTCGGCGTGGCTGGCGGCATCGCGGCGTACAAAGCCGCCGAGCTGGTCCGGCTGTTCGACAAGGCCGGCGCGATCGTCGACGTCGCGATGACGCCACGCGCCCAGCACTTCATCACGCCGATGACGTTCCAGGCGCTGACTCGCCGCCCGGTGTTCACGGATCTGTTCTCGCTCACCGATGAAGAAAAGATCGGCCACATCCAGCTCGCCGACGCCGCCGACATCGTCGTGATCGCGCCGGCGACCGCCGACATCTGCGCGCGGTTGGCCGCCGGCATGGCCGACGATGCCGTCACCGCGATCGCGCTCGCGACGCGCGCGCCGGTGCTGCTCGCGCCGTCGATGAACGTCAACATGTGGAACCACGTGCTGACCCAGCGCAACCTCGCGACGCTGCGCGACGTCGCGCGCTACCAGATCGTCGCGCCGGGCGAAGGCTTCCTCGCATGCGGCTGGACCGGGCCGGGCCGGCTCGCCGAGCCAGCCGATATCGCCGAGGCCGCGGCGCACGTGCTGTCTGCGCAGGACCTCGCCGGCGTGAAGGTCGTCGTGACCGCAGGTCCGACGTACGAGCCGATCGATCCGGTGCGGTTCGTCGGCAATCGCAGCTCCGGCAAGATGGGTGCCGCGATCGCAGCCGCCGCGCAGCGCCGGGGTGCCGAGGTTCGGTTGATCTTCGGCCCGAGCGGTGTCGCGCCGCCGATCGGCGTGCAGACCTCGCACGTCGAGAGCGCCGCGCAGCTGCAGTGGGCACTCGACAACGCGGTCAAGGATGCCGACGTCGTGGTGATGACCGCGGCGGTCGCCGACTACCGGCCGGCGAAGGTCGCCGATCACAAGATCAAGCGCCGCGCGACCGGCAAGACGATGCAGATCGATCTCGTCGCGAACCCCGACTTGCTCGCGATGCTCGGCGCGAAGCGTAAAGGCAAGACGCCACTGCTCGTCGGCTTCGCGGCCGAGACCGACAACGTGATCGAAAACGCCCAGGCGAAGCTCGCGACCAAACAGTGCGATCTCATCGTCGCGAACGATGTCGGAGAGCCCGGCTCGGGTTTTGCCGTCGACACCAATCACGTCCAGCTCGTCGACAAGGCCGGCGTCACGGACGTGCCGGCGGGTGCGAAGGCCGAGGTCGCGCATCGCATCCTCGACAAGATCGTCGAGCTCCGCGCGACCCGTCCGGGCCCGGCGAAAAAACGCCGGCGCTAGATCAAGATTCCGGGCGCCGGGAACTTCGCACACAGCTCGCGGACTTCGCCCGCGATCTTCGTGTGGACCGCTGCATCGGCCGGCGCGGCGACGACCTGCGCCATCCACGCCGCGATCTGCTTCATCTCCGGCTCTTTCATGCCGCGGCTCGTGACCGCCGCGGAGCCGATCCGGATCCCCGACGGATCGAACGGCTTGCGCGGATCGAACGGGATCGAGTTGTAGTTGAGCTCGATGCCCGATGCATCGAGCGCCTTCGCCGCGACCTTACCGGGGAGATTCTTCGACGTGAGATCCGCGAGGATCAGGTGATTGTCGGTGCCGCCGGTGATCAGCGTGAAGCCTTGCTCGACCATCGCCGCGGCGAGTGCCTTCGCGTTCGTCACGATCTGGGCCGCGTACGTCTTGAACGTCGCCGCCGCCGCCTCGCGTAGCGCGACCGCGATGCCGGCGGTCGTGTGGTTGTGCGGGCCGCCCTGGAGGCCGGGGAACACCGCGCGATCGATTGCCTTCTGATGCACTGCCTTGCACATCAACATGCCGCCGCGCGGACCGCGCAGCGTCTTGTGCGTCGTCGTCGACACGACATCCGCGACCGCAACGGGCGACGGGTGCGCGCCACCGGCGACGAGCCCGGCGATGTGCGCGATATCGGCGACCAGTACGGCGCCGACCTCCTTCGCGATCTCTCCGAACGCGGGGAAGTCGATCGTGCGCGGCACGGCGGTCCCACCGCACCAGATCAGCTTCGGCTTCTCTTTCAGCGCGAGCTCGCGGACCTCGTTCATGTCGACGCGATGCGTGTCCTTGCGGACGCCGTACTGGACGGCGCGGAAGTAGCTGCCGGTGATCGAGACGTTCCAGCCGTGCGTGAGGTGACCACCGGCGGGCAGGCCGAGGCCCATCACGGTGTCGCCGGGCTTGAGGAATGCGAAGTACACGGCGAGGTTCGCCGGTGAACCCGAGTACGGCTGGACGTTCGCGTGATCGGCACCGAACAGGGTTTTCGCGCGGTCGATGCAGGTCTGCTCGATCTGATCGATGAACTGCTGGCCCTCGTAGTAGCGCTTCGTCGGGTAGCCCTCGCTGTACTTGTTCGTGAGGACCGAGCCGGTCGCCGCGAGGACAGCGCCCGAGACGTAGTTCTCCGAGGCGATCAACCGGATCGAGTCGCGCTGGCGGCGCTCTTCGTTCGCGATCAGCTCGGCGATTTCGGGGTCGACATCGGCGATCGTCTTGGCGAGGGCGGGGTGCATGCCCGATTCATACCGCGGTATAACGCCCACGTGTACACGCCGAGTCGCGAGGACTTCGTCGCGGCGGCGGCTCGCGGGAACCTCATTCCGGTCTACCGCGAGCTGCTCGCCGATGGAGATACGCCGGTGTCGGCGTATGCCGCACTCGGCGCGAGCGAGCACAGCTTCCTGCTCGAATCGGTCGTCGGTGGTGCGACGTGGGCGGCGTACTCGTTCGTTGGTGTGGCGCCGCGTGCGGTCGTCACCTGGAACGCCGGCACCGCGACCGCGACCTGGTACGATGTCGATGGCGATGGCCCGCCGCGGGCGGCCTCTTGGGCGACGCCGGATCCGACCGCCGCGCTTGCCGAGGTGCTCGGCGACATGAAGCCGGTCGACGTGCCCGGCCTGCCTCGGTTCTGGGGCGGCGCGGTCGGCTGGATCGCGTACGACTGTGTCGCGTCGTTCGAGGAAGTGCCGGCGCGTGCGAAGCCCGGGCTCGGGCTGCCGCCGCTCGCGATGGTCATCACCGATACGCTGTTGATCTTCGATAACCTGCGCCAGACGCTGAAGGTCGTCGCGACGCCGTTCGTCGCGCGGCCGGAGAAGGCGGAGCAAGCGTACGACCGCGCGTGTGCGCGGATCGATGCGATCGTCGCTACCCTGCGCGCACCGCGCCGCGCGCTACCGGTGTTGGAGCTCCCGCGCGATCCGGTCGATCGCGTGCCGCCGTCGTCGTTCACTCGCGACGCGTACTGCGCCGCGGTCGATCGCGTGAAGGAGTACATCCTCGCCGGCGATGCGTTTCAGGTCGTGCTGTCGCAACGGTTCGCCGAACCGGCAGGCGGCGCGCGCCCGCTCGATGTCTATCGCGCACTTCGCGTGATCAACCCGTCGCCGTACATGTTCCACCTCGAGTTCCCCGAGGCGCGCGTCACCGGCGCGTCGCCCGAGACGCTCGTGCGGTTGAGTGACCGTCGTGTCGAGGTCCGCCCGATCGCGGGCACCCGGCCGCGTGGCGCGACAACTGCCGAGGACGAGCGCCTCGCCGCAGAGCTGTTCGCGGATCCGAAGGAGCGCGCCGAGCACTTGATGCTGATCGATCTCGGCCGCAACGATGTCGGGCGCGTCGCGGCGACCGGGTCGGTCAAGGTCGTCGAGCACATGGTGATCGAACGCTATTCGCACGTGATGCACATGACGTCGCACGTCACCGGCGAGCTCGCGCCGGGCAAGACCTGGCTCGACGTGCTGCGCGCGGCGTTCCCGGCGGGTACCTTGTCGGGCGCACCGAAGATCCGCGCCATGGAGATCATCGACGAGCTCGAGCCGCATCAGCGCGGAATCTACGGCGGCGCCGTCGGCTACATCAGCTACACGGGCAACCTCGATCTCGCGATCGCGATCCGTACGCTGGTGTCGACCGGCGACACGATCTACGTCCAGGCAGGTGCCGGACTGGTCGCCGATTCGGTGCCCGAGCTCGAGTATCAGGAGTGCGTCAACAAGGCGCGTGCCGTGTTGCGCGCGGTCGCGATGGCGCGCACGGCGGAGGCGTCGTCGTGAACGTCCTCCTCGTCGATAACTACGACTCGTTCACGTACAACCTCGCGCAGTACCTCGGCGAGCTCGGTGCGGATGTCACGGTCGAGCGCAACGATGCGATCACGGTCGACCAGATCCGCGATCGTGCACCGCGCGCGATCGTGATCTCGCCGGGACCTTGCACGCCGAACGAGGCAGGCATCTCGATGGACGTGATCTCGGCGCTCGCCGGCACCGTGCCGATCCTCGGCGTGTGCCTCGGTCACCAGAGCATCGGCCAGGTGTTCGGCGGCCGGATCGTTCGCGCGCCGAAGGTGATGCACGGCAAGATCTCCAAGATCTTTCACGACGAGAAGGGCCTGTTCGCCGGCGTCGAAAATCCATTCGTCGCGACGCGCTATCACTCGCTCGTGATCGCTCCGGAGTCATTGCCGGACTGCCTCGAGATCACGGCGAAGACCTGGGAAGACGAGATCATGGGGGTGCGTCACAAGACGCTGCCCGTCGAGGGCGTGCAATTCCATCCCGAGTCGATCATGACCACCGCGGGCAAGCAGCTGCTCGCGAACTTTCTCCGGATGGCCGCGTGACTCCCATCCAGAAGGCGATCGCGAAGGCGGTCGACAAGCACGACCTCGCGCGCGACGAGATGGCCGAGGTCGTCGGTCAGATCATGGACGGCGACGCGACGCCGGCGCAGATCGCGGGGTTCTTGGTCGCGCTGCGTGCGAAAGGCGAGGCGGTCGACGAGCTCGTCGGTGCGGCGACCGCGATGCGCGCGCGTGCCGTGGCGCTGCCCGGTGGTGACGATGCGATCGACACGTGCGGCACCGGCGGCGACGGTTCGGGCACGATCAACGTGTCGACGCTGGCGGCCATCTTGATCGCGGCATCCGGCGGCAAGGTCGCGAAGCATGGCAACCGCGCGCTGTCGTCGAAGTGCGGCTCGGCCGACGTGCTCGAGGCGCTCGGGGTCGTGATCGATGCGGAGCCCGAGGTCGTCGCTCGCTCGCTGCAGGTCGCGCGGATCGGTTTCGCGTTCGCACCGCGATTTCATGCGGCGACCCGCCACGTCGGCGCGCCGCGCCGCGAGCTCGGCACGCGCACGATCTTCAACTTGCTCGGCCCGCTCACGAACCCCGCGCGCGTGCTCCACCAGATCATCGGCGTCTACGCGCAGGAGTGGTGTGCGCCGATGGCGTCCGCGCTCGGCGCGCTCGGCTTGCGCCGCGCGGCGGTCGTTCACGGTGCAGGAAACCTCGACGAGGTCGCGGTCCGTGGCGAGACCCACGTCGCGCTGTGGGACGAAGGCGAGCTCCGCACGCTCCTCCTCACGCCGCGCGCGTTCGGCGTCGACGAGCTCGATCCGGAAGGCCTTGCCGGTGGCGATGCTGCCCATAACGCCGCGATCGTGAAGAAGGTGCTTGCCGGGCATCAAGTCGATCATGGCGAACGGCTCGAGGCCGTGCTCCGCGCCGCCGCGATGACCGCCGCGCTCGGGCTCGAGCTGATCGAGCCGGTGTTCGACCTCCATCACCTCCCGATCCAGTACGAGCGCGCGGTCGCGACGACGAAGAGCGGCGCCGCGCGGCTCGCGCTGCACATCTGGGCCGAGGTCAGTCAGCTGCCGCTCGACGGCGATCCGAAGGCGCTGCTCGCGTTGCGCGCCGCGGACTTCGCGGGGGTCGAATGACCGACCGCCCCGACATCCTCGCGAAGATCCTGGCGACCAAGCGCACCGAGCTCGCGACGATCACGAACGAGCGCCGGCTCGCCGTGATCGAAGCCGCCGAGGCGATGCCGCACCCACGTCCGTTCCGCGCGGTGCTCGCTCGGCCGCCGGGTGCGCCGATGCGCGTGATCGCCGAGATCAAGCGCGCGTCACCGTCGGCCGGCCCGATCCGCCCGAACGCCGATCCTGCCGTCATCGCGCGCGAGTACGCCGCCGGCGGAGCCACCGCGATCAGCGTGCTCACCGACAAGACCTACTTCGATGGCGACCTCGCGTACCTCGGTTGCGCACGCCGCGCGTGCTCGCTGCCGCTGCTGCGCAAGGACTTCATCATCGATCCGCTCCAGATCGCCGAGGCGCGCGCGGCGGGTGCCGATGCGGTGCTGCTGATCGCCGCGGCGTTTCCGGCCGGTGACGTCGAGCTCGGTGATTGCGTGCTGGTCGCGGCTGGCCTCGGCCTCGACGCGCTCGTCGAGGTTCACGACGAAGCCGAGCTCGATCGCGCGCTCGCGGCCCGCGCGGTGTTGATCGGTGTCAATCACCGCGACCTCCGCACGTTCCAGATCGACATGACGCTGACCGAGCGGATCGCGAAGCGGGTCCCCTCGACCACGGTCCTCGTCGCCGAGAGCGGGATCAAGACCGCCGACGACGTCCGTCGCCTCGGTGACGCCGGTGCGCACGCGGTGCTCGTCGGCGAGCAGTTAATGCGGGCGCCGTCCCCCGGTGCGGCGCTGAAGGAGCTGCTCGCGTGACGCTCGTCAAGATCTGCGGCGTCACGCTTCCCGACGACGCGGCGTCGGTCGCGTCGGCCGGCGCCGACTTCATCGGCCTCAACTTCTGGCCGAAGTCGAAGCGTTACCTCGCGCCGGAGCGCGCGCCGATGATCGCGGGTGTCGTGCGCTCGACCGGTCCGGCGAAGCTCGTCGGCGTGTTCGTCGATGCCGAGCCCGACGAGATCCTCGCGGTCGCCGCGCGCGTCGAGCTCGATATCATCCAGCTCCACGGCGACGAGGATCCCGACACGTGCCGGCGGATCGTCGAGGTGCTCTATCGCCCCGTGTGGAAGGCGATCGCGGTGCGCGACACGCGCGATGTCCAAGGCCTCGATCGCTATCCGGTCGACGCGATCTTGCTCGATGCACCGACGGCCGGGCGGGGCGGCGCGGGCGCTTCGTTCGATCACGCACTCGCTCGCGAGGCGCGCACGCGGTTTCCACAGGTCAAGATCGTGCTCGCCGGCGGGCTCGCACCGACCAGCGTCGCCGCGGCGATCGCGCAGGTCCAGCCATGGGTCGTCGATGTCGCGAGCGGTGTCGAAGCCGCGCCCGGCGTGAAGGATCGCGACAAAGTCGCTGCGTTCATTGCTGCAGCGCACGGAGCAAGCTGATGAAGGTCCACGATCTGCCGCAACCCGTGCTCGGCCGCTTCGGTCCGTACGGCGGACAGTATGTCGCCGAGACGTTGATGCCCGCGATCACCGAGCTCGAGGCCGCGTGGCGCGCCGCCCGCGACGACGCCGCGTTCTGGACCGAGGTCGAGCAGCTGCTCACCGATTACGTCGGCCGGCCGTCGCGGCTCTATCACGCGCGGCGGTTGTCACAGCAGCTCGGCGCAGAGATCTATCTCAAGCGCGAGGATCTCAATCACACCGGCGCGCACAAGATCAACAACTGCATCGGTCAGGCAGTGCTCGCGCGCCGGATGGGCAAAGCGCGGTTGATCGCGGAGACCGGCGCTGGTCAGCACGGCGTCGCGACGGCGACCGTCGGCGCGCTGTTCGGCATGCCCGTCGAGATCTACATGGGTGCCGAGGATGTCGTGCGCCAGGGGCTCAATGTCGAGCGCATGAAGCTGCTCGGCGCGAAGGTCCACGCGGTCACGAGCGGGACGCGGACGCTGAAGGACGCGATGAACGAGGCGATGCGCGATTGGGTCACGAACGTGATGGATACGTTCTATCTGATCGGCTCGGTCGCGGGCCCGCACCCGTATCCATGGCTCGTTCGCGATCTGCAGTCGGTGATCGGGCGTGAAGCGAAGGATCAGATCCTCGCCGCGACCGGCAAGCTGCCCGATGCGCTCGTCGCGTGCGTCGGCGGTGGCTCGAACGCGGCCGGCTTGTTCGCGCCGTTCGTCGGCGATGGCGTGAAGCTCTACGGCGTCGAGGCGGCGGGAGAGGGCATCGCGACCGGGCGGCACGCGGCGACGCTCACCGCGGGCAAGGTCGGTGTGTTGCACGGTTCGAAGAGCTACGTGTTGTCGACCATGGACGGCCAGATCGCGCACGCGCACTCGATCAGCGCGGGCCTCGACTATCCCGGCGTGGGCCCCGAGCACGCGCACTGGAAGGAGACCGGCGCGGTCACGTACCTCTCGCGCACGGACGACGAGGCGCTCGCGGCGATCGAGCGGCTCGCGCGCACCGAGGGCATCTTGTGTGCGCTCGAGACGGCACACGCGATCGCCGCGCTCGAGGAAGTGGTCGCGGCCGGCGCGAAGACGATCATCGTCGGCCTCTCGGGCCGCGGGGACAAGGACATGACGACGATTGCAGCTCGCAGGAACGAGCCGTGACCCGGTTGCGCGCTGCGTTCGATCGCGCCGCTGCCGAGAACCGCGCCGCGCTCGTCGCGTACCTGACGTTCGGCGACCCGGATCCGAGCAAATCGCTGGATGTGATCGAAGCCGCGTGCCGTGGCGGTGCGGATGTGATCGAGCTCGGCGTGCCGTTCTCGGATCCATCGGCCGACGGTCCGTCGATTCAACGCGCGATGGAGCGTGCGCTCGCCGCCGGTGGTGGGCTCCCCGGAGCGCTCGATGCGGTCGCCGCGCTGCGCGAGCGTGGCATCACGACGCCGGTCGTGTTGTTCGGTTACTACAACCCGGTGTTCGTGATGGGCCCCGACGCGTTCGCCGAGCGCGCCGCGGCCGCGGGTGTCGATGCAGTGCTCACGGTCGACTTGCCGATCGACGAGCTCGCCGAGCTCGCGACGCCGCTCGCCACGCGCGACGTCGCCGTGATCCCACTCGTCGCGCCGACCTCCACGCCGGATCGGATCGATCGGCTCGCCCAGTTCGCGCCGCCGTTCATCTATTACATCTCGCTCGTCGGCGTGACCGGCGTTCGTGCGGCCGCACCGGTCGATCCCGAGAGGATCGCGATGATCCGCCGCGCGGCGTCCGCACCGGTGGCGGTCGGCTTCGGCATTCGGACCGCCGCGGATGCGTATCGCTTCGCCGAAGTTGCCGATGGTGTCGTCGTCGGTACCGCGATCGTCGATCGCGTCGCGTCGGGTGCCGCCGCGGTCGGTGACTTCGTCGCCGAGCTCGCTGCTGCCATGCGGCGCTAGCTGGCGCCACACTCGTTTGGCCCACGCGTGAACGCGCGTTGACTGGCGCTTCAAGGATCGCGCGGAGTTCCGCGTGGCACGCGACGTGGAATAGACCCGTTCGCCGTGCCAACCAGGTCCCCTATGACACTTCGCCTTCCTTATCTTTGCCTGACCCTCGCGGTCGCGAGCTCGACTGCGTTCGCGGACGTCCGCGATCACCGCGACAACAACGATCCGCAACCCGAAGCGCGTGACCACCGCAGCGACGGCAACGTCGAGGTCGTCGAGTATCACCACTGGGGCCCGCGCTACATGCTGCCGCTGAAGATCGACTTCGGCTTCGCCGGCGCGAACACCTCCATGGGCTACGCGCCCGGCATTGGCCTCGCGGTCGGCATCCACTGGGCGTCGCTGTCGCCGCATCCCGTCGACACCGACGTCGGTCTCGGCCTGTTCGGCGCGCTGTTGTCGACGCCGATCGATCCGGCCAGCAACACGTCGAGCGGTGTCGCGTACGGCGGCGCGTACCTCGAGGTCGGTCACGCGCTCGCGCGCAACGACTTCGCGCGGCTGTGGGCGTCGGGCCGCGGCGAGTACCTCGGGTCGAGCGCGTTCGACAAGGACCACAAGGGCTTTGGCGTCATGGGCCGGCTGTCAGGCGAGCTCTACACCGCGGGTGCGGGCGTCGCGCCGCGCGGCGTGTTCCTCGGCTCGTATGCGATCGGCCTCTACGTCGAAGCCGGCGCGCGCGACATGGTCCAGGACGTCGGCAAGTTCTCGGTCGGCGCGGGCCTCACGTTCCGCACGCCGTTGGCTCTGCTCTGGTAAGCAGGACCTCTGGTGAGCTAGCTACAGCTGCTTGTAGCAATACACGTTGGAGCTATCAGCGCCGGCCTCTGGGCTCATCGGGCCCATTCCGCCGTAGGTCTGGCGCTGAGCGGTCGTGAGCGTGCGCGTCCTTGCGATGTCGCCGAGCACGGTCGCGCCCTCGGTCGGCGTACGTGCGTACGAATTCAGATCCACCGAGTAGAGTCCGAAGTGCGGACCGAAGCCTTCGGCCCACTCGAAGTTGTCGGTCAGGCTCCAGTGGTAATAGCCGCGGATGTCGACGCCTTCCTTGCGGGTCTGCTCGATCGCTTCGAGCACGCGCACGACGGTCTCGGCGTGGCGCTTCCCGACGTTGCTCGAGATACCCGACTCGGTGATCACGAGCGGTAGGTTCGGGTAGCGATCCGCGAACCCGTGGATCACGGTGCGGATGCCGTCGGGCCACGCTTCGTAGCCCATGCGCGGCGAGCAGTACGACGGATCGGGCGCCGGCAAGCACGCGCCGTTGTCGATGCCGGTCGTGCACGGGGTGACGCCGACGAGGATCGGGCGATCCGCCGAGACGCCGGCGCGGAAGTAGTACTGGAGGCCGAGCCAGTCGATCGTGCCGGCCCACTCGGGATGCATCTCGTCGGGCACGCCGTCGAGGTCGGTGTCGAAGCCGCCGGTGACCGCGGCGTCGACGAACAGATAGTGAAACAAGTAGACCAGGTGGTCGCGCGCGGCGATGTCGGCCGGATCCGTCGACGGCATGTTCTTGCGCGCCGCTTCCCAGTCCGCGACCGACATCGAGAACCCGACCGCGGCCGCGACGCCATCGCCGTCGGCGTCGATCGTGTCGTTCGCTTTGATCGCCTTGTACATCGCGGCCTGGGCGGCGATGTAGTCGCGCAGCAGCGGCACGAGCTGCGCGACTGGATTCGCGAGTGCGTTCTTGCCGGGCGGGAAGTAACCGACGCCGTAGGCCGCGAACATCCAGATCAACGGCTCGTTGACCGTGCCCCATTCGTCCACGATGTCGCCGAAGCGTTGCGCGAGCAGCGCCGCGTGATCCGCCATCTCCTGGACGATCTGCGCGCCGCCGGGGCCGCCGAACCCGCACAGGTTCGTATCGCTCGGGCCGTTCGCACAGCCGATGTCGTGGAGGTCGTACGTCCAGATCGGATTCGAGAAGTGATGGATGGTGACGAGTGGGCGGATGCCCTTCGCACGTAGCGCTTCGAGCTCGGCGCGGTAGTGCGCGATCGCGGCCTCGTCGATCACGTTGCGCTGCGGTTCGATCCGCGCCCACTCGATCGAGAACCGATACGAATCGACGCCGAGGTCGCCGACGAGACTGACGTCCTCGAGATCGAGCGAGTAGCCGTGGATCGCGTCGCCGATGAAATCGGTGCCCTTGCCGAGCCCGCCTTGCGCGGTCGGTTCGGTGAACACGTACCAGTCCGTGTTCGGGTTCATGTCCTCGATCTGCGTCGCCGCGCTCGCGACGCCGAACCGCCAGCTGCCCTTGCCCGCATCGCCGACGAGCGGGCCGATCGTGGCGTAGTCGATCGGGGAGGTATCGACGCTGTTCGGATCGCCGCAGGCGACGCCGATCACGCATGCCACGGCTACGAACACCCGCTTCATGCCGCGCATCCTACTCGGCTTGACAGCCCCTCGCGCGACCCTATAGTGCGCATCCCGTGGCGAAAGAACAGCTGGGCCCTTACGTCGTCCTCGTGCGCGACCTGCCGGTGCAGCGCTCGTTCGACATCCCCGGCACGCAGGTAGCTGCGTGGCTCAAAGGCATGCCGATGCGCGAAGCGCTCGCTGCGCCCGAAGGCGATCCAGATGCCGGTACCGGCCACGCGGATCTCGAGCTTCACATCGAGGGCGCGCACGCATTCGCGACCGGCACGTTCAAGGGGCACCTCCACGTCGCGTGCAGCCGGTGCGTAGGTGACGTCCAGCTCGACCTCGACGAGAAGCTCCACGTCACGTTCATGCCGCCGAGCGAGATGCCGGCCGACGATGAAACCGCGGGCGAAGATGGCGCCGAGGTGGCCACCGAGGATCTGGATCTGTTCCCGTTCGACGGCGACAAGATCGACCTCGAACCGCTGTTTCGCGAGCAATTCGTACTCGCCATCCCGTACTCGCCGCTGTGTCGAGAGGATTGCAAAGGGCTGTGTCCGCAGTGCGGGATCGACCTGAATTCAGGCACCTGCACCTGCGAAAAGCCGATCGACCCTCGCCTCGCCGCACTCAAAGGCTTGAAATTACCTTCGTGATCGGGCATTAACGCCGCTCTTCGGAGTCTGTCATGGCACTACAAAAGCGACGCCGCGGGCCAGCCCGCACTGCACATCAACGCTCGGCGTGGAGCAAGAGGTCCGGCGAGAACCGCCCGACGGTTCAGGCGTGTCCGAGCTGCGGCGCGCCGCGTGTTCCGCATCGCGTCTGCATGACGTGCGGCCAGTACAACGGCGAACAAGTCATCGCGAAGAAGGCCGCAGAAGAGTAAGCGGCTCTCGCATCGACTAAGCTCGACACGTGCGTGCTCGAGTGGTGGTCGATGCGATGGGCAGCGATCGTGCGCCCGCCTCCGAGGTGGAGGGTGCGCTGCGTGCGGTGCGTGACGGCGATGGTGACCTCGAAGTCACACTCGTCGGCGATCGCGCGCGCCTCGAGCTCTTGCTCGGCGACAGCGATCCGCGCGTGGAGGTCGTCCACGCGAGCGAGGTCGTGACGATGCACGATCATCCCGGGCACGCGTTCCGCGCGAAGCCCGATTCGTCGATGCGGGTCGCGGTGCAACAGGTCGCCGCCGGTCACGGCGATGCGGTGGTCTCCGCCGGCAACTCCGGCGCGATGCTCGCGACCTCGCTGTTCGTGCTCGGCCGGATCGAAGGCGTCGAGCGTCCCGCGATCGTGACCGTGTTGCCGACGCCGTCGGGGCCTTTGGTCTTGTGCGATGCCGGAGCGAACACCGAGCCGAAGGCCTCGCAGCTCGCGCAGTTCGGTGTGCTCGGCGCGGCGTACGATCGCGTCGTCCACGGCCGCGCGCGCCCGCGGCTCGGCTTGCTCTCGAACGGCGCCGAAGCCGGCAAGGGGACACCACTCACGCGCGAAGCGCACGCGTTGCTCGGTGCGATGACCGGTGCGTTCCAGTTCATCGGCTATGTCGAAGGCAGCGACTTGTTTCGCGGCGTGGTCGACGTGATCGCGACCGATGGTTTCACCGGCAACGTCGTGCTGAAGACCTGCGAAGGCATCGCTGAGGGTTTGTTCGGCCTCGTCAAGCAAGAGCTCGAGAGCACGATGCTCGCGCGGCTCGGCTCCGCACTCGTTGCGCCCGCCCTGCGCGGCCTCGCGAAGCGAATCGACTACACTGAAATCGGTGGCGCCTTGCTCGTCGGTGTCAACGCGCCCGTCGTGATCGCGCACGGCCGCAGCGACGGAACCGCGATCGCTTCCGCGATTCGCGCGGCCGCTCGCTTCGCGAACGATCGACTGGTCGCGCAGTTAAAGAATTCTCTCGTCGCGATCTAAGAAATCGCTCGCGCATCGATCGCACCATCGCTATCGTGATCAGGTGGTGGCCAAGGCGAGCAAGGCGATCAAAGTCTGCCTGACGAACAGCGGCGACGATGTCGAGACGCCGTGGGCGCACGACCTCGGTCCGGCGCCCGGACCAAAGGGCTCGCGCAAGGTGCGCCTCGTCAACGTGCCCTTCATGCACGCCAAGCCCACGTGGGGCGACGTCGTCGTCGTGACCCCGGTCAAGGACGGCTTCCCGACCTGGGACCGCTCCGGTGTGACCTGGTCCGACATCGCGTCGCGCATCCACGAGGACGGTGGCCGCTGGGCGATGATCGTCGACTACGAGAGCGACGCCGACGCCGAGGAGTGCTTCGACGCGATCGCGCACGCATGCGCCGAGCTCGACGCCGTCTGCGAAGGCGCATGGGCGCCGAACGCCACCCGCGCCGGCCGCGTCTACCTCGCGGTGAAGACCGGCACGACCGACAAGGCCGTGATGAACCACCTCGGCCGCGCCGAGTTGCCCTGCATGCTCGCCCAGATCCATCCCACGCCGACCGCTGCAGCGCCCGCCGCGAAGCCCACCGCGCGTGGCTCGGCACGCAAGCCCGCGAAGCGCGCCGCGCCCACGAAGCCGACCAAGAAGCGAGCCACGGCACGTAGATAGCGGGCACGCAACCGCCGTGCGGAGCTGCCGATAACGGCGCCCATGAGTGATTCGTCGATCTATTCGGGCGGCAAGGTCGTGACCACCTGGCCGGGCGCGACGCGCCTGGCGAATGCCCCACGTGGGGCAGCGCCTTTGCTCGCTTCGGTCCCGGCGCCGCGCCAGTGCGCCGCCGTCATCCACACGTCGTCCACGATCGCCGCCGCGCACGATGCGCGCCTTCTCGCGATCCTAGATCGCGACGACACCGGTGTGCCGGCACTTGCCGCGTTCGCGCGCAAGGAGAAGGAGCTCGGCGAAGCATTCGCGGCTCTGCCGATCCTCGATCAGCGCGCGCTGCACGCCCGACTCTCGATCGTCCGCGACGGCGACTTGCTCGCCGACAAGTTCAACCGCCTCACACACGAGCGCCGCACGCGGCTGCTCAATTTTCTCGGCGATGCGCGCCGCCGTGCCGCGCAAGCCGGCGCGACGAAGGGAGCGTTGCGATGAGCGTAGCTAGCGAAAAAGGACCGACCCCGGTGTCGGTCGTGACGGCCTCGGCTCAGAAGACTGCGGACCGGATCACGGGGGAACAGAAGCAGGCAGGACTTGATCACATCCAGACGATGAGTCTCGCCCAGATTCTCGACGCCATTGGTACCGACGCGAACCGGGCCTCGCTAACCGTGCGGGCGCGTCCTGGCGATGTTGGTGAGCTGCTGCAACTTGGGATGGCGACGCGTCAAGCGACGGCCTTGGTGCTACTCGCGGCGACTCGGTGCGAGCTCGTTCGCGGTGCTGATGATCGAGAAGTGATCGTGCGGTCGATCCTGCGAGTTGGCGGCCCCGGCTCTTCCGAGCTCAAAGAGTCGATGGTTGCTCTATTGAAGGACAGAGATAAGCCGGCGTACCAGACGGCGCTCGCCAAGATGGATGTAGACGCGATCGAGAAATCGAGACGCGACCCGTCGAGCGCGAAACTTATGGCGAACTATGTCGATCGTCCTGATGACTGTGCTCGACAACTGATCACGGACTCCGATGACTCGGAAAGACTGACTCGTGACATCGCGATGGTCACGACGGCCGTCGAGAACCAGCCGCAGGCAGGACAGGCGTTACTCGCAGCGCTCGCGAAATCCAAAGATGCGCGCCGGCTGAAGGTTCGGATCGAACTCGTTCGTTCACTCGCTCGATCCGTGCGTGGTGACATTCGAGCGGTGCATGACGGCCACATCGCCTTCGATGAACCATATAAGCACGCGGAGAGAGTGGTGCCGGTGCTCGCCGAAGCAATGTTACAGCCGGAGATGGCAAAACGATTGTTGACCATGCAGAGCCGCGGCGAAGCCGGAGAACTGGAGCTGCGTGGGCTCTTGCACACGTGCTTGTTCAAAGGATGGAATCAGGCTGTACGTGATCAGGTCGCTCGGACAACCGCGAAGAATGCTGCTTCAATGTTCGAGGAATCGCTCGAGGAGAAAGATGAGATCGATCGGAGCGGTTCGTCAATACGAACGGCGGAGCTCATGGCCGAGGTGTCGGCGGTTCAAGCGGCCGAACTCGATGTGAAGTTTGAAAAGGCCGCGCTCGCATTCCTCAAACAGGTGGCTTCGTTCATTCCTGGCCCCGGAGGCAAGGCGGTCAAGGTGCTAGAGATCGTCGTTAACCCCAAAGACCCGGAGGCCTTGTGGACTCGTAGCGCGATTAATCAGATCATGCGGCGCGTGTACGAACGAGAGCATCCCATGCCACTCGAGTTCAAGGAGGACGCTGCCGTGGAGCACGAGGAGAACGCTTACACCGCGTGGTCTGCGGTCCCGCTGGACACGTACACCAGCATCTTGAGCGAGAAGCAATGATGCCGACCGATGCGGATAGGATTCGGCGACTAGAGCGCGCGCTGTGGGTACTCGGTCTTGGGCTGCTCGTCACAGTTGGCATTGCTGTCCTTGCCGTCTACCGAGCGTCACAGCCTGCGGCTCCGCCGCCGACCGAAATTTCGCTTGACGGACTGACGTTGTCCAAATGGGGGATGAATGTCGAGCACGAGGTCGCACCGAAAAGACATTCGGGCGCGAGGTTGGAAGCGACCGACGCTGCGTCCTATCTATCCCTCGGGATCGGGAGGCTCGGCATGACCATCGCGCTCGACGCCAAGTCGAATACTGTGCGATTCGAGACTCGTGGAAACGTGGAGTCCACGATCGAGGCGAATACGGACACCGGTGAATGGACACTCGTTCGTACGCTTCATGACGCGAAGTACGACGTAATAAAGGAAGATCGGCTTCCCCTGGTCAGCGCTTTGAAGCCATAGCAACTCACCTGACGAGCGGCCGATATCAGCTGCATGACGGAGCCGGTCGAGCTATTTTTGACCCGAGTTGCTTACGAGCGCGCGCGGCTGACCACGATGGTCGCTGCGATGAAACAGGACGGCTCCATTGTCGAAGCTCTCGCTCGACAACGAGCATTTGGCGATGTCGAGGCCAACGCGGAGGACCCGGTCACCTCCCGGTTGGCGCTCACCCAGACGGAGCTCCAGATTCTTTGGTTCGCGGTGGCTCACCGGATCAACCCTGAAGTCTCGAAGCTCGCGGCCACGGTGTTTCCTGAGGCCGCATTCGGGCTGACGACGGGGCTGTTGCGCGAGCTCGTGTTCGGGGAGCGCTGGAGTCCCGCGGCTCTGTGCGAAATCAGTCTTGATTGTCGCCTCGCACGCTACGGGCTTCTCGAGCCTGGCCCCAACGCGAACCTCGACGAGAGTCAGCGGACCTGGATCGTGCCGAATCGGGTGATCGCCTGGCTACGCGGCGACCCAACGTCATGCGCGGTGATTGGCCGAGCAGCTCGACCGCACTGCTCGGTGAAGGAGTTGGCGATCGCCGCAAATGCGATCGCTGAGGTTCAGGGTGCGATGCGGGCGCGTGGGTCGATTGTACTCGTTAGCGGGACGACCGGCGCAGGTCGCCGCTCACTCGTCGCTGCGGTCGCGAATGATTTGAGCATCGGGCTGCTGAGTATCGACGTAGGCACGCTAGCAAAAGATGCAGCGGCGTTCGCGAATCAGCTGCGCATCGTCGGGCGCGAGTGCAAGCTGCTCGCGAAGGCGCCGCTGCTCTGCAACATCGACGCGCTCGCCGACGACAAAGATCAAACGCGCCTCGACCTGGTCGGCAGCGAGCTGGTCGCGGAGCTCGACACGAACGTGTATGTCACGTGCGGCGTGAATCGCCCGCAGCTGCGCTGGGACCGGCCGGTGATCGCGATCGAGGTGAAGCCGCCGAGCTCGGCCCAGCGCGCGACGTTGTGGCGGCAGCTGTTAAGTGATGCGAGCGAGAGCGACGCGGAGTACCTCGCGACGCAATATCCGCTGGCGCCTGCCGTCATGCACAACGCGGCGCAGGCCGCGCTCGCGCGCGCGACGGGGCGCAAGGTCACGCCGGAGGACATCACGGCGGGCATTCGCGCGGTGCTCGACGACAAGCTCGGCAACTTCGCGAAGCGCGTCGAGGTCACGCAGACCTGGGACGACCTGGTGATCGAGGGGGAACAGGCGCAGGCGATCACGGAGCTGATCGCGCGGATTCGCCAGCGCCGCACGGTGTACGAGCAGTGGGGGTTCGCGGCGAAGGTGGGGAAGGGGCTCGGCGTGTCGGCGCTGTTCTCGGGCCCGCCGGGTACGGGCAAGACGATGGTGGCGGCGCTGATCGCGAAGGAGCTCGGGCTCGAGCTGTATCAGGTCGATATGGGCAAGCTGGTCTCGAAGTGGATCGGCGAGACGGAGAAGCAGCTCGGCGAGTTGTTCGATGCGGCGGAGGCGGGCCACGCGATCCTGTTGTTCGACGAGGCAGACTCGCTGTTCGGCAAACGCACGGAGGTGCGGTCGTCGAACGATCGCTACGCGAACCTCGAGACGAACTACCTGTTGCAGCGGCTCGAGAGCTTCACCGGGATTTGCCTCCTGACCTCGAATCACGAATCGAACATCGATCCGGCCTTCCAGCGCCGGCTGTCGCTCCATCTGCGCTTCAACGTTCCGGACGAGGACGAGCGCGAGAAGCTGTGGCGCGCGATGCTGCCGGCGGCCGCGCCGGTCGAAGCGAACGTCGACTTCACGGGCCTCGCGCGTCGGTTCGCGATGACCGGCGGCTACATTCGCAACGCTGCACTGCGCGCGGCGTTCCTCGCGGCCGATGAAGGCACGCCGATCGGGATCGTTCACCTCGAGCATGCGGCGCGGCTCGAGTACGAAGGCATGGGAAAGATCGTGACGCCACCATCGACGTGGCCGAGTCGACTGTCGTCGGCGTTATAACGTCACACGAGGTCCCTTCGTTTCGAGTTCGTAAGAACCGTAATGACGGCGTAAGCACGGTTGTTACGGATTCGGATCGAGGGTGGCACCTATAGAGATCGCTTCACAGCCCGCGTTTGGCACCGAGGAAGCACGCATACTCGGGTCGCGTCGCGAAGTCGTCGAGCGCCCACATCACGGGTCGACCTTCAGCCGCGCACAAGTGAATCGCCTGGTCGTCGCCAACGAACAACGCGACGTGCGCGCCCCAGGCGTCCTCGGTGCGGTTGAACAGCAAGAGATCGAGTGGGCGATACTCGCTGACCAGTCGAGTGAATTTCGTGTCGGACCACAGCTCGCTCGATCGCAACGGTGGGATCGCGATCCCGAAGTGCTCGAGAATTGCGTAAGCGAACACCTGGCAGTTCGCGCCGCCGGCGAGCTCGTAGGGAACGGATTGTCGCGGAACGTTCGCGCCGTTGTAGCCAACGGTCCAGAACACGGCGGGAACCTCGAGCATCGGGTTCAAACGTAGCGCGAGTTGGTGGCACTGAGCGGCAACGCCATCATGTGCCGGCTCTTTGCATGCAACCGTATGGCAGCGACTCCTAGTCTGGAACGCATGCGAAAGCCTTACCTACTCGTCCTGCTCGCCGCGTGCGGCAACGACGCGAAGACGACCACCGATGCGGCCAAGATGATCGACACGAAACCGATCGACGCGCCGGTCGCCACGAACTGCACGCCGAGCGGCGCGACCGGAAAAGTGACGGTCGACGGGCCGAGCGCGTCGTCGACTAACACCAACCCGCTTCAAGTGACGTTCGTCGTTCAAGACCCGGGCGGCGCCGTCGTGTCGCGCTCCGCGGTGATGGGCGCCGACGCGACGGCGATGCTCGACGTGCCGGCGTGCGGCATGGTCACCGTCGTCGACACGGGCGGTAGTGAAACCCACGCCGTGACGTGGATGGCGGTCCAGCCGGGCGATCATCTTCTCCACCTGAACCGCTTCCCGGCGGCGACGGCGCACACGGTGTCGGTCCAGCTCGCCGCCGCAACGGGCGCGACCAACTACCAGGTGCTCGCGACCTGTTCTCCGAATCACGTCAGCTTCACGAGCTCGACGACCGCCGCGACCGTCACGCTCGACCCGGAATGCACGAACACGTCCGTGTCGGTGTTCGTCACGACCACCGCACCGACGGGCTCGCAGGTCGCGCTCGTGACGGTGCCGCTTGCCGCGAGCGGCACGACGAACGTGACCATCCCGAGCTATCAAACACCCGCGACCTCGACCGTGACGGCTCGCGACCTGGGCGCGGCCACCGACGCCGTCTACGTCACGACGCTCCAGCAGAGCGGCAACCAGATCTCGCTCGGCTCTGCGAACAAGCCGGTCACGAATGGTGCCGCCACGCTGCCTGCTCCGATGCTCGCCGGCGCCGGCGGCATCCAGCTCGAGCTCGTCAACGCGCCTAGCGGGATGACCGCGCACGCTGGGCTGATCTTGCGCGGCGTGGCCGCGATCCCGAGCGCGCTCGATGTGACGGCCGCGGACTTCTTGGCGGACGTCGACGGCAGCGTCGACACGAACGCGCGTCCGACCGTCACGTGGTCCACGGCCGCTCCGATCGCCGGCGCACTCGCACTGTTCGAGGTCCATAGCGGCCCCGCGCAATGGAACGTGATCGCGCCAGCCATCCCCGGCGCCGTTCACTTCCCCGAGCTTCCGACCGATCTGTGGCCGGCCGCGACGCCGGTCCTGTTCGGCGTCGCCGACTTCGAATCGGCGGATGTCACGACCTACGCCGCGAACAACCTCGCGACGCTGCTGCTCACGTTCCCGGCCGCCGGCAAGCAAGTCCGGGTCGCGACGCAGCAGCCACCGTCGAGCGCGCGCGTCACGTCCACAGCGCGAGCGCCGCGGTGGTCGCCGCT
>JBDUAS010000319.1:0-7600 GCA_040004535.1 Deltaproteobacteria bacterium | reverse complement strand
GGTCCCGGCGCGCAGCAGCTCGGCTTCGACACGACGCTCGCCGGTGCGACGGGTACTTCGCAGACCATGCCGCCGGTGCCGAAGAAGAAGCGAGGTGCGCTGATCGCCGTCGCAATGCTCGTCGTAGGTGGCGGCGCGACCGCCGCGATCCTCGCGAGCCAGCACGGCGGCGATGATCGCAAGCACGCGCATCACCCGCACGACGCCGGCGCGGCGGTCGCACAGGTCATACCCGATGCTGCACTCGCGGTCATCACAGATGCGGCCGGCGGCGTCGAAGAAGATCAATTGCTGATCGGCCTCGGCGAGATGGAGGCCGACAAGAACTGGCCGGGCATCATCCGCATGGCCGGTGTCGTCTCGAACAACCCGACGATCACGAAGTACGTCGACAACGCGAAGTCGGCCTATCGCACCGAGCAAGTCGCGGCGCTCGCCGCGTACACGAAGCGGCACGACTGCACGAGCGCGAAGACCGCACACGACGAAGCGACCAAGGTCCTCCCCGAGGCTGCACCCGACTTCGACAAGGCCGCGACGTGCACCGCCGCGCCGGCGAAGCCACCGACCCCGCAACCGGACGCGAACGCGCTCGCCGCGAAGGCGTCAGCGGAGCTCGGCAAGGGCGATCTCCAGAAGGCGCTGACCGATGCCGATGCTTCACTCGCGAAGGATCCGAAGAACCTGACCGCGCTCGACGTCGCGGCGCGCGCGGCGTGCTCGACCGGCGATCCGGCGATGGCGGATCGCGCGAAGGGCTATCTCGTGAAGCTCGAGCCCAACGATCGCGTCGTCGCCGCACAGGTCTGCAAGGATCACGGCATCAAGTTTGCGAAACCCACGAAACCGCCGGGCTCGACGACGACGTCGGCAAAGCCACTCGATCCGGCGGACGTGCCCGAGGAGCTCGCGACCGTGCGCGAGCAACTCGGAGCGCGCAACTTCGCGGCGGCGGAGAAGAGCGCGCTGCGCGTGCTCGGCGTGGAGAAAGGCAACCGCGAGGCAATGCGAGCGCTCGGGCTGTCGGCGTGCGCGTTGCACCACCAGCAGCTCGTCGATCAGGTGCTCGCGCGATTGGCGAAGCGCGCACCGCTGGCCCGCGAGATCCGCACCGCATGCGCGCAGTAGGTGCGTTGATCGTCGTCGCAGCGCTCGGCTGCGGCAGCAAGAAGCAAGCACACCACGGCGATGCGGCGGTCGCGGTGGTGACGCCGCACGACGCCGCGATGCCGCCCGCAGATGCCAAGCCAGCGCAGCCGGCGCGAAGCGAGCACGTCGTGTGGGAGGGCCTGCCAAACCGCCATACCGTGCATCGCGCCGTCGATGGCGAGGTGGTCGTCGATGCGAGCGGCATCGGGTTCTCGCGGTTCATCCGGTTCGGCGTACCGGCGCCGCGCTGGCATCTCGGCAAGATCGTCGACGGCGAGCGCGCGGCCGTCGCCGATCGGATCGCGTCGCTCGAGCTACCGCTGTCGCACGCGCAGACCAAGTCGACACAGCTGACGTTGCGAATTCACGGCACGACGAAGCAGTCGATCCTCGTCAAGCTCAACGGCCGCAAAGCCGGGCCGAAGGCCGCGCCCGCAACGATCAAGCTCGAGCCCGGCTGGCAGACGCTCGCCGTGCCGCTCGATCCGACGCACCTCGTCGTCGGTGAGAACCAGATCGCGCTCGAGACCGCAGGCGGCAAGCAACCGATCGCGGTCGCCTGGCTCCGGATCGGCAACGCGACGCCACCAGGCGATCAAGATCCGCGCAGCGCGCTCGCATTCGACGCCGCCGGCGATGCGATGGAGCTCGCGCAAAATGCGGAGGTCGCCTGGTACGTGACGATTCCCGACGGTGCGAACCTCGTCGCGGACGTCGCAGGGCCTTGCAGGGTCGAAGTGGCGGCGCGCGCGGGCGACGACTCGCTGACTGGTGGTGTACTCGGCGCGGATGCACCGCGCCTCGATCTGTCGGGCTCCGCGGGCAAGGTCGTGCGGCTCTCGCTGATCGCGCGCGATTGCCCGCGCGCACACATCGGTCATCCGCGGATCACGCTGCACGGACCGGCGCCGAGCCCTCTGCCGAGAGCCGACCCGCCGAAGTACATCGTCCTCTGGGTGATGGATGCGCTGCGCGCGGACAAGATTCCGATCTTCACGCCCGGTGCTCGCGCGCAAACGCCGAACTTCGACGAGCTCGCGAAGTCGTCGACGGTGTTCCGCCAGTACTACGTTCAGGGCAACGAATCTCAGGCGAGCCACACGAGCTTCTGGACGTCGCTCTATCCCGCGGTCCACGGCGTGCGGCTCGCCGGCGATCCGAAGAAGATCAACTCGACGGTCAATCGCAAATTCGACGTGATCGCGACGCTGCTCTCGGCCGCGGGGTTCTACACGACCGCGTGCACCGGCAACGGCTACGTCAACTCCGACGACGGCTACGATCGCGGGTTCAAGGAGTTCCGCAACATGATGCGGGAGACCGGCGTCGAAAATAACTTCATCCCCGGCGAGAAGATCGTGAACGCCGCGCTCGCGCAGCTCGACAAGCACCGCGACGGTCCGACGTACCTCTTCATGGGCACGATCGATACCCACGGCCCGTGGGTCGCGCGCAAGCCGTGGATCGACATCTACTCGCCAGGGCCCTACAAGGGGCCGTTCCAGGAGTTCGGCACCGCGAAGGATCTCGGGTTCAGGGCGGGCTCGATGGGCTGCAGCATCATCCCGCCGCCCGCCGACGTCGAACGACTGCGCGCGATCTATGACTCCGCAGTGAGCTATCACGATCAACAAGTCGGCCGACTCGTCGCGAAGCTCAAGTCATGGGGCATCTGGGATCAGACGATGCTGATCATCACCGCCGATCACGGCGAGGAGCTGTTCGAGGATCAGCGCTGTGGTCACGGCGGCTCGTTGCGCGACTCACTCGTGCGCGTGCCGCTGCTCGTTCATGATCCGGCGCGGTTTCCCGCCGGTACGATCGTGGACGAAGGCGCTGAGGGCATCGACCTGCTCCCCACCATGCTGTCCGCGATCGACAAACCGGCTCTGCCCGCAGCACAAGGCGACGCACTCGAGCCGCTCGCGCAGGGCATCGGCAAGGGCTGGGCGCGGCCTTCGTACGCGTCGCAGTACGACTACGCGCACGCGATGCGGATCGGCCGCTGGAAGGCGCGTGTCGGCTACACCGGCGTGCCGCTGATCGACGACCTCGTCGATGATCCGGGCGAGACCCACGATCTCGCCGCGACGCATCCGGTGGAGCGCCGGATGCTGACCGATGACCTCGGGCTGTTCCTCAGCCTCCGCACGAAATGGCAGAAGAGTCGGTGGGGCGTGGTCACCGCGATGACGCCGGAAGGCGCCGCCGCCCTCGATACGGCGAGCACGCCGTGAAGCGCGCTGCGTTGCTCGTGCTCGCGTGTTGCGCGGGTCCCGATGTCGCGCCGCCGCTCGTGCCGCAAACGCCGGCTCCGCCGCTGGATGCCGAAGTCAGCTCGCCGCTGCCACTCGATGTCGAGGTCACGGACGACGAGCTGCCGCCACCGACGACACCCCCACCCGAGCCCGAGGTCTGGCTCAAGGGCTCGACCCACGTTCACGCGAAGCCGTCGGGAGATTCGAGCGAACCGATCGATTCGGTGATGAGCTGGTACGAGCAGCGCGGCTACGACTTCATCGCGCTCACCGATCACAATCGGGTCAGCGAGGTCGACGGCGGAGACACCCACGGCCAGATCGCCGTCCACCTCCCCGACGCGCAGCACAAGTTGATCGTGCTCTCCGGGATCGAGCTCACGCACAACCCGAGCGGCTGCCTGCCGGCGGGCGACAAATCGCGGAAGTGCCGCATCCACGTCAACGTGCTCGCACCGACCGCGCGACCCGGCGGCAAGCTCGAGTGGGCCGAACGGCGCAGCCACGAACGCGTCGACATGTACCAGGCGGCGTTCGTCGCCGCGAAGGCGCTCGGCGGCGCGCTCGTTCAGATCAACCACCCGCAATGGTTCTGGGGCATGACCGGCGATGTCCTCGCGGAGCTCGCGCGACGCGGCGCGACGCTCGTCGAGATCGCGAACATCCAGTTCACTAAATGGAACCTCGGCGACAAGGATCATCCATCGACCGAGACGCTGTGGGACGACGTGCTCGGCCGTGGGCTCACGCTATGGGGCGTCGCCTCCGATGACTCGCACGACTACTCGGATCCGAAATCCAAGCACCGCGGCAAGTGGCCCGCGGGTGGCGGCTGGATCGTGGTGAAAGCGCGGCGCGATCCGCGCGCGATCGTGGACGCGATCGCGGCAGGTCACTTCTACGCGTCGACCGGCGTCGAGCTGTCGCATGCGGAGGTCTCTGGCGACGAGCTCGAGGTCGAGGTCGATCCGGCCGCGGCCGGCACGTACGCGATCGCGTGGATCGAGAACGGCAAGCTCGTCGCGACCGATCACGGCAAGGCCGCGCGTCGCGCGTTGCCAGCGACTGGCTATCTTCGTGCGGATGTCACGCGCGATGACGGCAGCGAAGCCTGGGTCCAACCCGCGCGGCGTTGAGCTACCAGCTCCACGACGTCGTCGGAGGCAACGCCTGGTGGCGTTCGACGTCGTGACGCTAGAAGCGCTACGCGCACGGTCAGATTACAGCGCGACGTAGCCGTGCTTGACTGCGAACCGCGTGAGCTCGGAGTTGTTGCGCAACCCGAGCTTCTTCAGCACGTGACCGCGATGGGTATCGACGGTCTTGATGCTGATCTGCAGGTGTTCGGCGATCTCGCGATTGGTCATGCCCCGCGCGAGCATCTCCATCACCTGTTGTTCGCGCGCCGTCAGGGCGCCCGCGGGATGCTCCGCGTTGTCGATCAACGCTTCGACGCCCGGCGGGATCACCTGTTCGCCGCGGCTGACCGCGCGAATGGCGTCCAGCAGGTCCTGCGGTGCGACCGATTTATTTACGTAACCGTGCGCACCAGCTGCAATCGCACGTGCGGTGTAGCTGGGCTCGGTGTGCCACGTGAGCACGACGACGAGCGGCGCGGTGTCGATCGAGCGCAGGTCCGATAACACGTCGAAACCGGAGCGATCCGGCAGCGTGATGTCGAGGAGCAAGACGTCAGGGCGAACCTCCTGAATCATCTTGAGGGTTTCCTCGGCGGTCCCGGCCTCGCCGACGACCTCGATGTCCTCGGCCTTGTTCAGGGCTTCGCGCAGCGCCCAGCGAACGATTGTGTGGTCTTCCGAGAGTCCAAGTCTGATCATGTGAGCCTCCGCTGGTCAGACAAAGTAGCAATACGTAAACCAAGTCGCGCCGAGGTAAGGTGAGGGCCGTCTCTGTGGAGCCAGCGCACACCCATGCAGATCCGCCCACGCGTTTGGGCGATTTCGCCATCCATGCGGTGCTGGGGCAGGGCGGTAGCGGCGTCGTCTATGACGCCGCGTGGGGACCGCGTCGCGTCGCCCTGAAGGTGCTGCACGCCGAGCTCGTCGGCACCGGGAAGGAGCGCGCGCAGTTCCTCGCCGAGGCGCAGCGGCTCCAGCAAATCGGCCATCCCGCGGTCGTGAAGGTGCTCGCGGTCGGTACGCTGCCCGACGGCCGCCCGTATCTCGCGATGGAGCGGCTCGAAGGCGAAACGCTCGCTGCGGCGATCGCGCGCGGTCCGTTCGCGCTCGATCGCGCACTCGAACTGTTCGGCGAGCTGTGCAGCGCGGTCAGCGCGCTTCACGACCAAGGTCTCGTGCATCGCGATCTCAAGCCCGAGAACGTGTTCGTCACCGCCGCGGGCGGTCACGCGGTGCTTCTCGACTTCGGCATCGCGAAAGACCTAGCTGCGCCCGCATCGACCACCACGCAAGAAGGCCACGTGCGCGGCACGCCGGCGTACATGGCGCCGGAGCGGTTCTTCGGTCAGCCCGCGGGGCTCGCGACCGATGTCTACGAGCTCGCGCTCGTGCTGTACGCGATGCTCGCCGGCCGCTTGCCCTGGCTCGACGCGGCCGATCCCGAAGCGCGGTTGTCACCACTGCCGCTCACCGGGCTCGCATCCGTGCCGGAACCACTCGATATCGAGATCCGTCGCGCACTGTCGACGCGCGCGCAAAATCGCCCGGCGTCCGCGGCAGCGCTGCTCGCCGCAGTGACCTCCGCGATCGGCGCGGCTGTCGAACCGAAGGCAGGAGAGACCGCGCGCATGCGCCCGGGCTCGAATGCGACGACGGGTAGCGGTGCGGTAGCGGTGAAGCTCGGCGAGCAGGCGACGCCGCTCGCATGGGCGCCGACGCTCGCTGCACCGACGACGCGCACGCCGGTCAAACGATGGCCGTGGATCGCTTTCGCGCTCGCGGTGGTCGCCGCCGCCGGTGTGTTCGCGTACGCGCGGTTCACGCCGCATGCCGCGGCGGTCGTCCATAACGGATCGGGCTCGGCGATCGCGGTGATCGCGCCCGATGCGCACGAGCTCGCATACGATCCGAACGATCCGTGGAGTGCGAAGCCCGAGGCGATCGCGAGACCGATTCCGCTCGTCGGCGCCGAGCAAACGACGACGAGCTATCGCGCGGCCGCCGCGAATGCGATCGCGCACCTCGCGAGCGATACGAACGTCGTGATCGCGGTCCAGATCGACGAGCTGCGCGCGAACACCGCGACCGCCGACGTGCTGAAGAAGCTCGGCACGAATCCGAAGGTCAAGCTCGTCGTCGGCGATCTGCCGGTGTGCGTACGTGCGCTCGCCGGCGAATCCGAGTGGATGGTATTCGGCGCGCCGAAGCTCGAGACCAGCAATGCCGGCGAGCTCGTCGTCGGCGGCCGCTGGCGCAAGCAGGACGTGATCGCCTGTTTCGAGGGCGCGGAGACCCAGAAGGTCAAAGACGGGACCACGCTCGTCAAGCTCGGCGACGACGGCTGGCTCGACTTCCTCGACGACCACACCGCGTACCTCGCGCTCCGCAAGGATCTCACAGCCGAGGCGCTGCACGCGCTCGTCAAGAAACCGGTCGGCGCGGCGACGGCGACCCGCGCGCTGCTCGCGAAGCTGCCCGCTGATCGCACGATCGCGTTCGTGTTCGGCGGCAAGGCGAACGTCGACTGGTCGAGCATGCTGCTCCTGCCGAACGGCAGCGACGTGTTCGGCTGGGCCCGGATCACCGACAAGGGCATGGATCTCGATGCCGGCGCCGATACCCACGACGAGAAGGCCGCGAAAGACGCCGCCGCGATCATCACGCCGCAGATCGACCAGATGTTCTCGTCGAGCGAGGGCGCCGGCAAGCTGGTCGTGGCCCGCGATGCGACCGAGGTCCACGTCAAAGGCGCGGTGACCACGTTCACTTTGTCGTTGATGTCCGCGGCGATCGACAGGTGATCGGCGTTGACGCGGTTTCACGTTGTGTGTGACAAGCGCGGGCGATGTCGCGCCCGCTCGTCGTCGGAATCGCCGGTGGAACCGGATCGGGCAAGACCACGGTCGCGCACAAGCTCGAGACCGCGATCCCCGATAACCGGTGCGTGCGGATCGAGCACGACGCGTACTACCGCGACCAGACCCACCTCTCGCCCGAGGAGCGCGCCGCGGTCAACTACGATCACCCGAGCTCGCTCGAGAGCGACTTGTTCGT
>JBDUAS010000318.1:0-7609 GCA_040004535.1 Deltaproteobacteria bacterium | reverse complement strand
GGTCTTCATGTCGGCGTCGGAGACCCACAACAAGAAGAACGTCAACAAGACGATCGCCGAGACCCTGGCCGCGTTCGAAGAGGTCGTCGGCCCGGCGCGCGACGCCGGCATGCAGGTCCGTGCGTATCTGTCGACCGCGTTCGGCTGCCCGTACGAGGGCGAGGTCGATCCGCAGCGCGTCGTCGATCTGACGGGCCGGCTCGCCGACATGGGCGTGTTCCAGATCTCGATCAGCGACACGATCGGGGTCGCGAATCCGGCGCAGGTCGAGGACGTCCTGGCGCTCGTGATCGCGAAGCATCCGGTCGGCGCGCTCGCGGTCCACTTCCACGACACGCAGGGCACCGCGCTCGCGAACTGCGTGATCGCGATGCAGATGGGCATCACGACGATCGACTCCGCGGCCGGCGGGCTCGGCGGCTGCCCGTACGCGCCGGGTGCGTCGGGCAACCTCGCGACCGAGGACGTCGTCGCGATGCTCCACTCGATGGGCGTCAAGACCGGCATCGATCTCGACAAGCTCGTCGAGGCCTCGCGCAGCGCCGCGACGTTCATCGGTCACGAGCTGCCGTCGAAATACTTGAAGGCGCACCTCGGCAAGCAAGCGCGCGCCCGCCGTCGCGCCGAGCAACGCGGAAGCTGATAGCCTCCGCGGCATGATCGAGATCCTCGTCGAAGAACAAGCAGGTGTCGCGTGGGTCACGTTGAATCGGCCCGAGGTGATGAACGCGCTGTCGCGCGCGGTCAACACGAAGCTCACCGACATCGCGCTCGAGCTCGATCAAAAAGACAGCGTGCGCGCGGTCGTGATCACCGGCGCCGGCGATCGTGCGTTTTGCGCGGGCGCGGATCTCAAGGAGCGCAAGGGCGTCGCGGCGAGCGACACCGGCCCGTACATCAACGCGATCGCGACCGCGATCGAGACCTGGGGCGAGATCCGCAAGCCGACGATCTGCATGATGAACGGCTCGGCATTCGGCGGCGGCCTCGAGCTGGCGCTCGCGTGCGATCTGCGCGTGATCGCCGACGCCGACAAAGTTCTGGTCGGCCTCACGGAGGTTCGACTTGGCATCATGCCTGGCGCCGGCGGCACCCAACGCCTGCCGCGGCTCGTCGGTGAAGCGCGCGCGAAAGAGCTGATCCTCCTCGGTCGCCGCATCACGCCCGCGCGCGCGGCCGAGATCGGGCTCGTCCACCAAGCGGTGCCGCGCGATCAGCTGCGCCCGACCGTCGAAGCGATGCTGAAGGAGCTCGAAGGCTGCGCGCCGCTCTCGCTGTCATCCGCGAAATCCGCGATCCAGCGCGGCTACGGCAAGCCGCTCGACGAAGCGCTCGCGATCGAGCGCGAGTGTTACGACCAGACCCTGTTCAGCGAGGATCGGGACGAGGGTCTCGCGGCGTTCGCCGAGGGCCGTCCTCCGAAATACCTGGGCCGCTAGTCCGTAACGCCGGTGGGTTAGCCAACAGATCGGGATCGACGCCGCCGACCAGGAACCCGACCCAACTGGGAGCCGGGGCCCCGTTCCGGCCGGGCCTTGCGACCCCACGTGTGTAAAACCGGCAGGCGCTTCTCTCGGAGATCCGCACAGATCGCATCGCTCCCAACCGATCGATCCCACTGCATCCTCGAGTGTGCGCTGGCCTGCCGGCTGCAATCGTCCCTTCTCATGGCGATCAGTGGCTGGCTCCGTCGGATGGGGTTCGTGAAGCTCGACGACTTCGGGCTCATCCTCACGCCGGAAGGACGCATCCTTTCTGCGCGATCCTTCGTCCTCGATGACGGCCTCGGCGGCAAGATCGTCGGCTGGCGCGAGGGTGACCTCGCCGCCATGGAGCTCGAGCGCTGGGAACCGGCGTTGCCGGCGACCCGGAAAGCCGGCAAGAAGGTCATCCCGGCGATGCCGCAAGCCGCGCGTGCCATCGCGCCGGCCGGACCGCCGCCGCTCCCGGGCGTCCGCCCGTTCACGGGAAACCTACCGATCAACGCGGCACCAATTCCGACGCTCGCGCCAGCTCCGATTCCCGTCGCAGCGGCAGCACCCGTAGCTATCCCCTCGAAACCCATCGCGAAGCGTCCGCCGTCCGAGGTGGATCCCGCCCCGGTCGAGGAGGATGATGAGTGGGAATGGGAGATCGCGGTGGCAAGGGCACGGGCGAACGCGGAATGGGCGGCCGAAGCTGCCGAAGCGGCGGCCAAGGCAGCTGCGCCGAAGGCCAAGCCCAAAGACCCGATGCAGACCGACAACTGGCCGAAGACCGAGCCACTGCTCGAGGCCTTGGAGCCAAGCGGCTCGCTGGGCGCGATCCGAGTGCTCCCGCGCAGGCCTTCACCGACCCCGCCGAAGCCGGTCGTGATCGTCGCGCCGCCGGTGCGTCCGCTCCCGTTCCGCGCATCGGTGCCGGCGACCGAGCCGAACATCTTCGTGGGCGAGCAGACCTCGCCGACGATCGTGACCTCCGCCCAGCGCACGACCGTGATCCCGGTCCCGACGCTACACACCGCGATCGATCCGAAGTCGGTGCTGCCGCTGCCGCGCTCGCGCACGACTACCGGCGCGTTGCCGGTTCGCCCGCACGCGGCGGTGATGTCGCCGCCGCGCCGGTTCTCGCGCGGCACGCCGTCGATCGCGAATCGCGCCGAGGACACGCTCGTCAACGGCAACACCGCGCCGGCGAACGACGACCTGACGTCGCCGGGCCTGCTCGCACCGCCGCCCGCGTCGAGCGCGAAGCGCGTCGCAGCCAAGCAGCGGTGACCATGCGCGCCCTCGCGCTAGCCCTCTCGTGTGGCGCGCTTGTCTCGTGTGGCGGTGGCGCGAAGCCCGCACCCGCCGCACCGAAGCAAGGACCCGCCGTCGACGAGGGCACGGCAGAGAAGGATGCGAAGGGTCTGCTCAACGAGATCTATTCGACGATCGAGCACGCCGACACCGACGGCTTGATGTCGCTGTTCGGCGAACGGCTGGTCGTCTACGGCCCGCGCAAAGGCGATGCACTGATGACGCGCGCCGATGCGCTCGTCGCCTTGAAGAGCTACGTCGATCCGAAGAAGCGAAAGCCCGCGCTGCACTCCGATCAGCTCACGATCGTCGCGTCACCCGGCGGCCACTCGGCATGGGCGTTCGATGTCGTCCAGGTCGGCGGCCAGCCCCTCGCGATGACCGCGGTGCTGTCGAATGCCGACGACGTCTGGCAGCTGAGCGCCGCGACCCTCGGCGCGACGCCGACGATGAAGACCGTGCGGTCGGAGCTCAAGAAAGACGCGGTCGTGCCGACCGGCATGGCGGGCGTCGCGAAGGTCGATCCATCCGCGAAGGCCGCGGTCGACAAGCTCGAGAAAGGGTTCACGGCGCAAGCCGCGTGGGGGGATGATCTCGCGAGCCGGAGCGACGCGGTCGTGATCGGACCCGGCAACGGCGACATCACGCGCGGCAAGGCGGATATCAAGAAGCTGTTCGCGAAGCGCGTCGACGCTCACGTTCGCGCGACCGCAGCAGGGCAGGTCACCGCGGCGACGACGGCGGACGGCCAGCTCGCATGGGTCACGGTGCCCGTCGTCCAGTTCGAGGACGACACCGATCCGCTGCCGCTGCGCGTGTTCGCGGTGTTCGAGAAGACCGAGGCCGACTGGAAGATGATCGCGCTCCAGGAGTCGCTCGCGGTCGACGAGCCGGGGCAGGGCGCGAAGTTCAAGACCGTGGTCGCGCCGCCGCTGCCGAAGCCGCCCGAGGCCGCGCCTGCGCCGGCCGCGGACGACAAACCGGTGCACAAGAACAAGAAAAAGAAGAAGAAGAAAAAGCCGGCGACCGACGACGACAACGGTTGAAGACGCTCGGGAAGAGCTTCTGCGTGAGCTTCTGGTGCGGCGTGTCGAGCTGCGCGATCACGTCATCGGCATGCGTCGCGAGCGCGCCTTGAATGCCGTCGATAGCTCGCGACCGCAGCAAGCGGTTCGTGCGATCGCGTGCGTCCGACAGCCCACCAAGACGGCTATTGGCCGCGAGCTTCCCGCTTCTCGCCCATCGGCATCGCCGCACGCACGATCAGGCCGACCCCGCCGACGAGTAAGATCAGCATCACGAGTGTGTTGAACAGCGACGTCGTCTGGAAGTGAATGTCGAGGTTCATGATGATCCCCGCGAGGATGATCAACGCGCCCGCGCCGATGAGGAACCGGCCCGCGAACGAGCGGCCGTTCGCGAACACCATGCCGATACCGAGGAGCAGCGGGATCAGCGTGATGCCGAAGCTGCGCCCGTAGCCGCCGAAGCCCCAGTTCCAGTAGCCGCCGTGGACCTGGACTTCTTGGAGGAGCAAGTAGCCCCCGACGATCGCCATCCCCATACCGAGCAGGAACGTGCGCATACCACCGGGCGTGCCACCGACGTTCTTCAGATCCATGAGCTGATGATAAGCACGAGTTACTCCGTCCGCATGCCCGGGGCCTCGTGACCGGTCGAGGTGACGTATTCGTCGTAACTTCCGCCGTAGATCCGAGGGGGGCCGGCGATCTGGAGCTCGAGCACGCGGGTTGCTAACGCCGACAAGAACTGGCGATCGTGAGAGACGAAGATCAGCGTGCCGTCGTAGTCGGCGAGCGAGCGAACGAGTGCGCGCTTCGTCACGATGTCGAGATGGTTCGACGGCTCGTCGAGCACCAACAAGTTGGGTGCGTCGTACATCAGCTTCGCGAGCGCGACGCGCGCTTTCTCGCCGCCCGATAACACGTAAATCGGCTTGAACACGTCGTCGTCCTGGAACCCGAACATGCCGGCGAGGTTGCGCAGCGTGCCCTGGTTCGCGAGCGGCGCGTGATCCTGGAGCTCCTCGAGCACGGTGCGCTCACCGCCGAGGCCGTCCATCACGTGCTGCGCGTAGTAGCCCATCGATACCGCGGCGCCGATCGTGACGCTGCCGCTGTCGGGCGCGAGCTGGCCGGCGATCATCTTCAGGAGCGTCGACTTGCCGGCACCGTTCTCGCCCATCACGGCCCAGCGCTCGCCGCGGCGGACCGTGAGCGTGAGGTCCTTGTGGATCACGCGCGAGCCGTAGGCCTTCGTCAGGCCGTCGAGCCGGACGACGTCGTCGCCGGAGCGCGGCGGTGTGCGGAACTCGAACGTCTTCTCGATCAGCCGGCGCGGCTCCGCGACCTTTTCGATCTTGTCGAGCTTCTTCAGCCGGCTCTGGACCTGCGCCGCCTTCGCGACGTGAGTCTTGAAGCGCTCGACGAACCGGCTCTCCTTCGCGAGCATCGCCTGCTGGCGGGCGTAGGCGGCCTCGCGGCGGACGGCTTCTTCGCCGCGCATCCTCTCGTAGAAGTCGTAATTGCCGGTGTACGTGCGCAGCTCGCCGCCGTCGATCTCGACGATCTTGCCGACGACGCGGTTCATGATCTCGCGGTCGTGGCACGTCATCACGACGGTGCCGGGATAGTCCTTGAGGAACTGCTCGAGCCACAAGATCGATTCGAGATCCAGATAGTTCGTGGGCTCGTCGAGCAACAGCAGCTCGGGCTTCGCGAGCAGGATCTGCGCGAGCGCGACGCGCATCTTCCAGCCGCCGGACAGCGTGCCGATGTCGTTCGCCATCTGATCCTGGGTGAAGCCCAGGCCGTGGAGGATCTCCTGCGCGCGCGCCTCGAGCTCGTAGCCGCCGAGGTCCTGGTAGCGCGCCTGGACGTCGGCGAACCGCTCGACGACCTGATCGAGGTCATCCCCCGGGTTCTCCATCTTCGCGGTCAGCACGGCGAGCTCGTCGGAGAGCTTCGCGACCTCACCCGCGCCCGCACAGGTCTCGGCGAGGATCGAGCGGCCCTCGAGATCGCCGACATCCTGGCGGAAGTAGCCGACCGATAGCTTCTTCGGCTTCTCGACGTTGCCGTCGTCAGGCGCGTCCTCACCGACGATCAACCGGAACACCGTCGACTTGCCGGCGCCGTTCGGACCGACGAGCCCGACCTTCTCGCTCGGGTTGATCTGGAACGACGCGTCCACGAACAGGATCTGGCCGCCGTACTGCTTGCTGACTGCTGCGAACGCGATCACGCGCGGCTTATAGCACTAACGTTCGTCGTCGGGTTTGCCAGGACGGGGCGCGTAGCGCTTGGCCTTCGCGTGCTGGGTCTCGGCGATTCGCCGAGCGGTCTTCTGATCCGCTGCCGCGACGGTGTGCTCTTCGGACAGCTTGTGAAAGCTCGCGACGCGATCGAGCTCGAGCTCGCCCTTGACGACCGCCTCGAGCACCGCGCAGCCGGGCTCTGCGATGTGGAAGCAGTCCCGGAACTTGCAGCTCTCCGCGAGCGCGTGGATGTCGTCGAACGCGTCTTCTTCTTCCTCGGCATCTTCGTTCGCCCAGCGGCCGAGCTCGCGCATGCCGGGCGTATCGATCCACAGCGAGCCATCGCTCGCGACGAACAGCTCGCGCCGCGTCGTCGTGTGGCGTCCTTTGTCGTCGTCGCGAATCTCGCGCGTCGCCTGGACCGCCGCCGGCAACAGCGCGTTCAACAGGGTCGACTTGCCGACGCCGGAGCTACCGAGCAACACCGCGGTCATCCGCGGCCGCACGAGCGCGCGCAGCTCGTCGAGCCCGGTCGCCGAGACCAACGACAGCGGCACGACCAGCACATCCGGCGTACTCGTCATGACCTGCGCGACGAGCTGCATCGGTTCTTCGACGAGGTCGATCTTCGAGAGCACGATCGCCGCCGGGATGGCGCCATCGCGAAGCAGGTTGAGATAGCGATCGAGCCGCGGCGCCGACAGCTCGCTATTGGCGGAGGTCATCACCAACCCGAGATCGACGTTCGCCGCGAGAGGCTGCGGGACCGAAGCCTCACCCGCCGCCTTGCGCACCAGCAGATTGTGCCGCGGCAGGATCTCGCGAATCACCGCGTTGCCGTGACCCTCGAGCGCCTCCGACCAGCGCTCGAGCAGCACCCAGTCGCCCACCGTCGGCAGCGAGCGCTTATCCGCCGCGACATGGAACGCCTTGCCGGTCGCCTCGCACCACAGCGTGCCGTGAGCGCAGGTCGCCTGGTACGAGATCCGATGCTCCGCGATGATCCGCGCGGGCACGGTCTCGCCGTCACCGCGCTCCTTCGCAGCGGCCTCCCATCCGGCATCCCAGCCCAGCGCTTCCAACATCAGGTGCGCTACATTACGCGAGCCTTGGCGAGTGACAAGAAGGGCGAACGCCCGTCGCGTAGCGCTGCCGAAGGCGGCGCGGAGGTACATGCCAAGTCGAACGCGCTCCGCGGCATGACCGAAGGGATTCCGCACAACAAGGCGCTCGGGATCGCCGCGCTCGAGCTCGATAGGGCGACGGCCTTGTTCGTGTTGCGCTACGACCCGAAGCTCGTCGGCAACCCGGATACCGGCACGCTCCACGGCGGGGCGATCACGGCGCTCCTCGACGGCGCGTCCGGGGCCGCGGTGTTCGCGGCGCTGACCGAATGGAAGCCGATCGCGACGCTCGATCTCCGGATCGATTACCAGCGCGCCGCCGATGCTGGCCGCGACGTGCTGTGCCGCGCGCATTGCTACAAGGTGACCAAGAACGTCGCGTTCACGCGCGCGGTCGCGTACCACGACGACGAGGCGGATCCGATCGC
>JBDUAS010000317.1:0-7621 GCA_040004535.1 Deltaproteobacteria bacterium | reverse complement strand
AGCTTGGCCGTTTCGTGCGCCTTCTCGATCGACCGAAGTGCCGCCGCACGGCGAGCCAGGGATCGCACGGAGGATCAGTTGCGAGGAGCGGCTTCGCCGTCAACACCGAGATCCAACGGAGCTCGACGACCACCTCGACTCGCGACATCGACTGCGCACTCTGCGCCACGATGCGATGGTCTCACGCCTAGTTGACGATTCGCTCGTCGTACTCGATGGACACCTCCAACACTTCCAGAAACGGCCAGCCGTAGACGAGATCGAGGATTGAGCACATCAACCAGACCATCCGCGTAGGATTGGTCGGCATCCGATTCGCCCTCCACGAGGCGAGCGAGAAAGGATCGGGAGCACCGAGGTCGATCATGCTGCCGCTATCGACCGGTCAGCACGCTGGTTGCGTGGGGCGAATCGTGGTGATCGCGCATCGCCCGGTTGCTCGCGCCGACATGCTCTATGAAGGTGTGTTCGTGACCGCTGCCCGAAGCGTTTCGCAATCGTGGCGAGATCGTTGGATGCCGCCACGCGTGGTTCACACAGCGCTTACAGCGCAAAGCGCGACGGCAGAAGTGAGCGTCCGACCGGAGGTAGCGAACTACAACGCGAACTTGATCAGTCGAGACGCTCCGCTGCGTTCGATTCCCAGCACCACGGTGGTGCCGGGGCGATGATTCTCGACGAGCCTCAACGCGCCTTCCGTGAGAAGGCCCGAGACGGACACCCCGTCGATCGAGACGAGATGATCGCCGACCGCGAGTCCGGCATGCTGCGCTGCACTGGCGTTCTCGACCGATACGACCGTTAGCGGCAAGACCGTAACGAGTAGATCGAAGCCCGGGTCGCTCGGCGGCGAGATGATCTTCACGGCCGCGAGTGTGACCTGGGACGGCTCACTGGCAACGACATCGACGTCGACGCCCGCATCGGCGTATCCGATCGCGCTGCAGATCACGCGAATCCGGCCGATCATGGAGCCCATCGTGAACTCGCCGGGATTGGGATACGTCGGCTGGTCGCTCCATGTCGATCCGGTGACCGAGCCGCGCATGCCACCCATCGCCATGACGTTCGCGCATGAAAGATCGCGGACCGGCTTCTTCGTCACAAAGTCGATCACGTGTCCGGTGATCCGGCCGTGGGCCCGAGCGGTGAGCGTGACGTGCGCGGTTTGATTCGCGATCACGTCGACGGCGGCGCCATCCTGTTCGACGCCCGACGATGCGACGCCCTCGACGGTGTAGCGACCGGGTGCGAGCCCCGACAGCGTGAAGTGTGTTCCCTCGACCTGCGCCGGAAGCATCGTAGCGACCGCCGGATTCGTCACGTTTCGCGCTGCAACGCCCACACGCCCCGTGTATCCGACCGCATCGCCTTCGATCGCACCACCTCGAGCGAGCTCGATCCGAGTCGTGGTTCCGGCCGCGACGTCGGCGACCAGCGCCTCACTACCTCCAGCACCGTGCGCGATCAGCGTGTACGAGCCGGCCGCGAGCTTTGAGATCGAGAACTCGCCGTTGGCCGCGCTGATCGTTTGTGGCACCGCAAAGGGATTTGGTGGCGTGCCAGTTTCGCCAAGTGCGCCACTCCAGACTTGCCGGACGAGCGCCTTGATGCTGACGTCCGGCACCGCCGCGCCGGTCTCGTCCACAACGACACCGTGGATCGCGAGCGACGTGTAGTGAATCGGAATGCGCACGCCGGTCACTGCTGAATCGCCGGCGTCCACGTGAACGACGGGACGGTCGCCGACCGGCTCGAACGCCGCTTGGGCTGCGGGCGTGGGGAACACCGAGAGCGTGTAGTCGGCACCTCCACGCAAGGATGAAAGCGCGACCTCGCCGTGTGCATCCGTCATCGCCCGAGCCGCCACCGGGCCGCTAGCTACCACGAATACGTTACCCACCGGAGCGCCGCGCTCGTCGACGACCGCGGCATGGAGGCTCGCACCTGCGTCGAGATCGAGATCGACGACGACATCGTGGTCGACGAGCAACTCAACGCGATGCGAGGCCGCACTCTCACTGACCGCGTCAAGATCGCACTTGATCGCCTGATGGGCGGGTGGCGCAGCCGATGGAACCGGCATCACGTAGCTACCGGTCGCGTCGGACATCACATCGTTGACCACCTGCGAGCCATCCCTGGTCATGTGCATGTTGTTGTGGCAACTCACGACGGCATTCGCGACTGCCCGACCGCCACGCGTTACCCGGCCACGAACGACGGGCGCACTGGTGACTTCGAGCGTGACGCCATCGACCGATGCGCGATCGACCTTGATCGATTCCGGTGCGACAAGTTGGTAGGGCAGCGCCTGACATGACGTCGTGCCGAGGTTCACGTCAGCGAGCACGAAGCTGCCGTCGAGTTGGCTGTACGCACTGTCGGAATTGCAAACGACGCGCGCACCGGCAACCGGCGCGTGATTCATGACAACACGTCCGGACAGTCGCGCGAGCGACGCGACGACGACTCGCACCTCGCGCGATGTAGCTCCCATCGTCGCAGTTGCCAAGACCGACCGCGATGCCTTGCCTTCGCTACGCGCATCGACCCAGTAACGACCTGGCACGAGCCCGGCGATCCGAAACCGACCCTCGGCGTCGGCGAGCGTCGTGGTTCCGGCAGGATCGTGGAGCACTTCGCTGCGGTCCGGATCGACCGAGACTAACGCGCCTGCAACCGGACGATCGTCCTCGGTGACGACGTGCCCGACGAGCCCGCCTTCGGGCGTGAGCAAGAAGTCATGGCGGATCTCGCCGCGGAACGCGAATGCGACGGTGATGGTGCCGTAGCCGTCCGCTTCGACGCGGACATTCGCGTTGTCCGAAAGGCACAGCGAGTACGCACCGTTCGTATCCGCGTCGGTGCCGGCGAGCCCTGCACTCGAGAGGCGGGCCTTCGCGATTCCGCCACCGGAGGCGTCGAACACGCTGCCGAAGATCCGCGTGTGGCAGGCGCCGAGCTCGAGCACGAGCGCGTCTGTGTGGACGTTCGGATTCGCGATCGCGACTTCGATCGAAGCGGCTGCAAAGCCACTCGCCTCGGCGCTGACCTCGACGGTCGCCGCCGGCTGGAGTCCGAGATCGAAGGCTCCGTCACCATCGGTCGTCGCGAGCACCGGATCCCGACCAGCAAGCGCGAGCCTCACGATCGCTTTGGCGACCGGTTCGTGCGCCGACCGCACGTGGCCAGCTACCCGCTTCGACGTGACTCCAGTTTGCGCGAGCCAGCTCGGTGCGGTCGAAGTTGTCGTACCCACGTGGGCACCGGCGATCGGCGCCGTCGCGACCGCGAGACGATCCGAGCCACGCGCGCGGTGCCTCCACCACACCGCTCCACCGACGAGCAACACCACCAAAACCAACGCCACTATGATCTTCTTCATCGCGAGTCCTCCCATCAGCGACGCGGCGGCCGAGGCCTCGCGCGTCTTTGCGAGCACGGCGAGCGCAAGCAACCATCCACCGCGCGGCGCATCTCGCCGTTCGCTCAGGCGTTGCTTCAGCAGGTCGCGCGCGATCTTCAAGCGTCGCCGGACGGTTCCGTCGGGAACTCCGAGCCGAGCGGCAATGTCGCGCGTCGGCAAACCATCGACGTAGAACAGCAACACGACGGCTCGATACGGCTCGCCGAGCGCGAGCACCTCGTCGGCGACCGCGCGCTGGGTCGCCACCCGCTCCGCGAGGTCCGCCGGTGTTGCCACCGACGGCACTTCGCTAGCGAGCTCGCGCACCTGCCTCCTGGCTTCCCCGCGCCGGCGGCTGCGCACCACGTTGTTGACGATCCTCGACAGCCATGGCCGAAGAGGACGGTCGTCGGGTGACTCCGCCGAAGCGACGATCCACGCATCCTGTGCGACATCGTCGGCGGTCGCGTCGTCGCGAACGATCGCCCCGGCGAGTCTACGTACCCACCCCATCTCCGCTGTGAGCCGATCGAGATCCATCGTGTCGAACCTAAAGGCCGCCGATCGGCCAAATGTTCACGCGTTTGACCACGTCTCCGACGTGACATGTGATCCGTCCGAAGCTCACCGCGATACGCAAGCCGACTTTGCCAACCGGCTCAGGTTCGACGCTTGCGCTTCGGGACAGCCGCGTACAACTGCGCGGTCGCGGTCAGGTTTTCGACCACCATGGCAATCAGGGTCGGCGGTTTCACGACTCGCGCTTGGGAACCGTATCGAAGGATCCGAGCGATCACCGGCGCGAAGTCTCTACAGATGAAGCTGACCCGAACCCCGCCGCCTCGTCGAGGTTTGCTGGTCTGAGCACCTCCCCACACCGATCGGCTCGCCTCCTCGCTACGAATTGCGTCGAACTCGATGACGACGCGTTCGGGTCCGCTACCTTTGTAGAGCTCCATGCCGAGCCCGGGATCGAACGCGGTCATGGATCCCAGCGCAAGCATGTCGGTAAGGGTCTGCAAATCGTCATCGCCGGTACGTGACGCCTTCGAGGCACTTCGCGACGTCGTCTTTGACTGATGCGACCTCGATTTCACGAACAGACAGTACTGAGTGGCCGAGGTCGACGCTAGCCAAACCACTCCTCGCACTGTGGTCGGGTTGACGTAGGATCCAACGATGTCGGTCGTGCACGGTCCTCGGCGTGGGTCCTCCGAAGCGAAGGCTCCCTTCAATGGGATCCAGGTCTTTAGTGCAACGATGGTCGCTCAACGTGACGCGCTCGGCGGCGTCGTTACCGACTGGATCCAGGCGAACTCGCAGCTCGAGATCGTCGACCTCGTGGTCACGCAATCGAGCGATGCGAGCTTCCATTGCATCGCGATCACCGTGTTCTACTGGGAAACGCTGAAGCGTCCTGCGTAGAGTGTGAAGGCAAGCGCCGCGGATCCCGTCTCGCAGCTAAATATCGAGCGTTCGTACGTGCCCGGCGTTTCTGTGGCCGCGTTTTCCCGAGTCGGCATATACGGTCTGAGATGTCCGATATCGCCAAGCTTCTCGCCGAAGCCGACTGGCTCACGCGCCTAGCGCAGAGTCTGGTCGGTCGCGACGACGCGGACGATATCGTCCAGGAGACCTACGTCGCCGCACTTCGCAAGCCGCCGGATCCGGACCGGCCGGCGCGCCCGTGGTTGCGGCGCGTGATGGTCAATGTCGTGCGCATGCGTCATCGCGGACGTGTGCGGCGCGACGCGCGCGAGCAGGCGGTAATCTCCGCCGAGATTCCCACACCCGAGCAAGCGCTCGAGCGAGCGCGGGTCGAACGCACGTTGGCGAATCTCGTGCTCGCGCTCGAAGAGCCGATGCGCTCGACGGTGTTGCTGCGCTATCGCGAAGGCCTTTCCCCTGAAGCGATCGCTGCACAACAACACATCTCCGTGCGTACGGTCCGACGACGTTTGCAAGAAGGCGTCGCGCGCCTGCGTGTCGGGATGGATGGGCGAGAAGACTCGAAAACCTGGCGCGCCGCGTTCGCGCCGTTCCTGGTGCCGCGCAATGCCGCGCCGGTGCCGTGGCGGGGGGGGCTCGTGTTCAAAAAAGTATTGGCGATCGTCGCAATCCTGATCGCATCGTGGTTGGTGGGGCGGAAGGTGGTGGGGAAGAGCGGAACGTCCTCGTCGGAGACCGCTTCTTCTTCGACAACGCCGCTTTCGATCGTGAAGCGCGTTGTCGCTACAGCAGGCGCGATGTCGAACATCGTCGAAGAAGACCTCGTGCCGGTACCTGGATGCGTGCATCTCCGCGGCACGATCAGCGATAGCTCCGGAGCGCCGATTCCACATGCGCGGGTGTCGGCCAGGCCGAGTCAAGGAGCTCGCGCGAAGGGCGTCGACGCCGACGACAGTGGCCACTACGATCTGTGCGCGCACTTCGGCACGCTGATCGTCGACTTCACGGCAATCGGCTTCTCGGGCATCACCACACGCGTAACGTTCGCCGCAGATGAGACGCGCGACGTGACGCTGCTGCCGGAAGCGGTGATCGCGGGGACGGTCGTGACGACTGACGGCACCCCGGTCGCGGGTGCGGAGGTCGTCGTCGATCCGCTGCGCAAGATCTCGGTCATGGTGGAGCGGCCGGTCAAGGTGACGACCGATGCAGCAGGCGCATTTCGGATCGGCGGCATCTCTCCGGGGCGCAACGTGCTGTCGGCGAACGCGGCCGGTTTGTGGTCGCGGTCCCACGAGCTCGTGATCGGAGCCGGCGAAACGCGCGAGCACGTCGTCCTGCGTATGGCTCCGGGCGGACGGATCACGGGACGCGTGGTCGATCACGGCCGCCCCGTCGCAGGTGCGGGCGTGACCGTGCGCTCGCCGTCGACACTGCACGCCGGCATCCTGACGACCACGGCGGCCGACGGTTCGTTCGCGATCGATCGTGCGCCGAAGGGGCACGTCGGAATGATCGTGGATCTCTTCCATGTCGAAGCGCCAGCGTCGGTCGAGGTTGGCGATGCGGAGACGCACGTCGTGATCGAGGTGTCGGCGCTCGGCACGATCGAGGGCACCGTGACGAGTCACGGCGCGCCGGTCGCGGACGCGGTCGTGGGTTGTCCCGCCACGGTCGCGAACAACATCGCCGATGTCACGACCCAGGCCGACGGGCGCTATCGCTGTGCGGGGTTCAAGGCAGGCACGTTCAATTTGCTCGCCCGAGATGTGAACGGCCGCTGGGGCGATGCGCACGGCTCGATCCAGCACGGCGAGACCAAGACGGTCGATATCGACCTCGCGAACAACGGCATGCTGTGTGGCACTGTCAAAGACAAGCTCGGCGCGCCCGTCGGTGGTTTGCTCGTCCGCGCGAACGACGCAACGCAGGCGGACAGCGGTGTAGCCACGACCTCGGACGATGGCTCGTTCTGCGTCGGTGAGCTATTGGACAAAGGCTCGTACCTGATGTCGGCGGCCCTCGACGGTCAGGCGATCGAGCTTCACCAGCCAGCGGTCGCGCTCGAGCACCGCGCCGACGTCGCGCTCGTCGTCGATCTCCAGTTCTCGACGATCGCGGGCACCGTCGTCGACAGCGCCGGCGCGCCGGTGCCGGATGCCGTGATCCGGTCGAGCCCGATCAACGCTAATTCGGATTTCGTGTTCGACTCGTCGAGCGGCAGCGTCACGCTTACCGATGATCTCGGCCACTTCGCGCTGAAGCACCTACCGGTGGGCAACTATCGGATCTTCGCGCTCGGCCGCGATGGCAGCGCGACCGGTACCGACGCGATCACGACAGGTACGACGACGGTGAGGATCGTATTGGCCGCCGCGGGCGCGATCGAGGGTAAGCTCGTCGGCTTCACGACACCGCCGATCGTGATGGGTACGCTCATGACGGGCGGGCGCGAGAATGTCGACTTCGAGGTCGATGGCTCGACGTTCCGGGCAACCGGGCTGCCGCCGGGCGACTACACGCTCCAAGCGGATACGTTCGGCCGCGACGCTGATTCGCACCGCGTCACCGTGAAGTCGGGCGAGACCACGCATGTCACGCTTACGAGCCGCGGCACGGCGACGATCAACGGCACGGTCGTCGCCTGGAAGACGAACGGGCCGCTGGCGAACGTGCGGTGCAATCCACCCGTTGCGACCGAGAACGGCAATGTCGGCGGGGTCTACAATCTCGTCGACGCTCAAACCATCAGCGATGCACAGG
>JBDUAS010000316.1:0-7623 GCA_040004535.1 Deltaproteobacteria bacterium | reverse complement strand
GGCGTCGTGATCGACGCGCTCCAGCACCTGGTCAACAAGGCCGTGTTCAAGGAGCGCAGCGGAGAGAAGGGCAAGCCGCTCGTCGTCGACGCCGGTGGCTTCCGCGACAAGCAGGTCGAGCGCCTGCGTGGCATCGCGACGAAGATGGCGGAGAAGGCGCTGCAGACGAAACAGATCGTCGAGCTCCAGCCGATGTCGCCGCACGATCGCCGGATCGTCCACATGGCGATCGCGGAGATCGAAGGCCTGTCGAGCCGCAGCGAGGGTGAAGGCGAGGATCGCCACATCCTGCTCGTGCCGGCTTCCGCCGAGGCGTGAGCTTAGAGCAAGACACGATCGCGGCGATCGCCACCGCGGCGGGCGTCGGTGGTGTCGGGATCGTGCGCGTGAGCGGCCCGCACGCGGTCGAGATCGCGGAGCAGCTGGTCGGGCGTGGCTTGGATCGCGGCGTCCGCGTCGGTTGGGCGCGGGATGCGAACGGCGCGCGGATCGATCAGGTCCTCGCGTTCGCGATGCGCGGCCCGAAGTCTTTCACCGGCGAGGATGTCGCCGAGCTCCAAGGCCACGGCGGGGCGCAGAACCTGGCGTCGCTGCTCGCAGCGGTGCTGGAGCGCGGTGCACGGCTCGCCGAGCCCGGCGAGTTCACGCGGCGCGCGGTGCTGAACGGCAAGCTCGACCTCGTTCGCGCGGAGGCGTTGCTCGGCGTGATCCACGCCGGCAGCGAGCGGTCGTTGCGGCTCGCGCAGGCGAACCTGAGCGGCCGGCTCGGCGAGGTCGCGGCCGAGCTCGAGCAACGAGTGCTGAGCGTGCTGGCCGAGATCGAAGGCCGGATCGATTTTCCCGATGACGATCTCGGCGAAGAGGAAGCACGCGTGGTCGATAGCGAGCTCTGCTTGCTCGCTGCTCGGACGGACGAGCTGGCCGGCGGATTTCGCCACGGTCGCGCCGTGCAGCACGGGATCACGGTCGCGCTCGTCGGCGCGGTGAATGCCGGCAAGTCATCGCTGTTGAACGCGCTGGTCGGCAACGAACGAGCGATCGTCGCGCCCGAGCCCGGCACGACTCGCGATTATCTCGAGGCGGCGACCGTATGGAACGGCGTCGCGGTGACGTTGATCGATACCGCCGGCTTGCGGCCGACCGCGGACGCGATCGAAGCGCGCGGGATCGAGCTCGGCTCGCGACGGGTCGAATCGGCGGATGTGGTGGTCGTCGTCAACGATGGTGGGTTCGCCTGGGACGATGGTGCGCGCTACGCCGAGCGCGCGATCGTCGTGCGATCGAAGTCCGATCTGAGCGGAGCAAGTGAGGAATCGGGGTCGGAGGTGAAATCAGGGTCGGGGTCGGGATCGGGATCGGAATCGGGATCGGGGGTGGTCCTCACGTCTGCGCTCACCGGCGCGGGGCTCGACGCGCTCAAAGGTCGAGTGCTCGAGCTCGCGGGCATCGCCGCGGCCGAGGGCGCCGAAGATGCGTTCATCACGACCGAACGCCAGCACGCCACGATGGTCGTCGCGCGCGACGCGCTCGCCGCGGCCGTTGCCGCTCGCGCGGCCCGTGGAGTCTCGGAGGTCGTCGCGCTGGAGCTACGCCAGGCTGCGGGGGCGCTGGCGCAGCTCCGCGGCACCGAGGTCGGCGACCGCGTGCTCGACGAGGTTTTCGCCCGGTTCTGTATCGGTAAGTAGTCGCGGCGTGGCGGTCTGCTAGGGTGCGCGCCCTGCGATGACGGACATCGATCAATTCGTGACAGCAGCACGGTCGTTTCGCGCGTTCATGCGCGCCGCGAACGACCTCGACCTCGAGGCGCGCCTTCGCGAAGCGCGTACGCACGTGCTCGTCCTGTATGCGGCCGGGACCAAGTTGCCGCACTGGTTCGAGCTTGGCGTTCGCGACAAGGTCAGCTTGCCGGACGAACCGCGGGAGGCGCTGGTTGGGTTCGGCAAACATGACTTCTACTGGGAGGTCTTCGACCCGTACCAAGAGGCGCCGCTCGTGGGTGGCGCGCTCTCCGATGATCTCGGCGACATCGCCGCCGACCTCGCGCTAGGGATGGCGTACTGGGACGCTGGATTCTCGGACCAGGCGGTGTGGGAGTGGAGCTTTCACTTCGACGCGCATTGGGGCGACCACGCCGTCGACGCGCTGCGCGCGCTCCATCGCGCCTGTAACCCGACGCGCTGAGCGGCTGTCCTCGTCGGGAGGAGTGATCTATACAGTGCCGTGTGAGCCTCGATGACGATGCGCGCGCCGAGCTGAAGCAGCTCGAGGCGATCGGCCGGCTCCGGGTGCCACGCGTGGTCGATAGCGCGCAGGGCGCGCGAATCACGCTCGATGGGACGCAGGTGCTGGACCTCGCGTCGAATGATTATCTGTCGCTCGCGAACGATCCGAGGTTGGTGAAGGCGGCGCACGCGGCGCTCGATGAAGCGGGGGTCGGTGCTGGCGCGAGCCGGTTGATCACCGGGAATCATCGCCGGCATGTCGAGCTCGAGCGTGGGATCGCGGAGTGGCTTCGCGTCGGGGCGGTGCGGTTGTACGGGTCGGGCTACGCCGCGAATGTCGGGACGATCGGCGCGCTGCTCGGGCCCGACGATGTCGTGTTCTCCGACGAGCTCAACCATGCGAGCTTGATCGACGGCTGCCGGCTCGCGAAGGCGCAGGTCGTCGTGTTTCCCCATCGCGATCTGGCGAGCCTCGATGCGAGCCTCGTGGCGAGCCTCGTGGCGCGGACGGGACGGCGGCGGCTGGTCGTGAGCGAGAGCTTGTTCTCGATGGACGGCGATCTCGCGGATGTCGAGGGGCTCGCGGCGATCGCGAAGAAGCACGGCGCGGCGCTGATGCTCGACGAGGCGCACGCGATCGGCGCGCGAGGACCGGAAGGTCGGGGCGTCGCCGCCGCGGTCGGCGTGATGCCGGACCTGCTCGTCGGCACGTGTGGCAAGGCACTCGGTGCGTACGGTGCGTTCGTGGCGACGACGCCGGCGATCGCGAAGCTGTTGTGGAATCGCGCGCGGTCGCTGGTGTTCTCGACGGCGTTGCCGCCGGTGATCTCTGCGGCGGTGAGCGCCGCGATCGAGATCGTGCGCAGTGCCGAAGGCGAAGATCGCCGGCGCGTGCTCGCGGAGCGGGCTCGGCAGTGGCGCGGTCGCGTGCGCGGACTCGGCGGCCACGCGGACTCGGCGATCGCGCCGCTGATCGTCGGTGATGATCAGCGCGTGATGGAGATCAGTGCGCGGCTGTTCGAGCGCCGCGTGTTCGTGCAGGGCATCCGCTATCCGACCGTGCCAGAGGCAACCGCCCGGTTGCGCATGAGCCTTCACGCGGGACACTCCGCGCAGGACCTCGAGCTGGCAGCGGTCGCGCTTCATGACGCGATGAGTCAAGAAGAAGAAGGTCAACGATAATGCCCATCAAGTGCGTCGACGCAGCGTCGTGGAGCTTGTCATTCCAGGGCATCGACGCAGTGTGTGGAGCTCTGGACGGCGGCTGGCCAGATCGGCGTGTTCGACTACGACAAGAGCAGCACCGTCGCGGCCCGGCGCACGCTCAGCGCGCCGCCACCGCGGTGGGCAAGTTCGCGGTCGCGATCATTACCGTGGTGCACTCGTGACGAATGATGTCACGCGCGAGCTCGTCGATCTCGATCGGCGCGTCGTCTGGCACCCGTTCACGCAGATGTCCGAGTGGTCGCCGCTCGTGATTTCACATGGCGAAGGCAACTACCTGTTCGACACGGACGGCAAGAAGTACCTCGACGGCGTCAGCTCGCTTTGGTGCAACGTCCACGGCCATCATCACCCGCTCCTCGATCAAGCGGTACGCGCGCAACTCGACAAGGTCGCGCACTCGACGTTCCTCGGGCTCTCGCACGAGCCGGGCATCCGCCTCGCGGCTTCGTTGCTGGAGGTCGCACCGCGATCCCTCACTCGCGTGTTCTATTCGGACTCGGGCTCGGCCGCCGTCGAGATCGCGTTGAAACAGTCGTTCCAGTACTGGCAGCTCCGCGGTCGTGCCTCGAAGCAAAAGTTCCTGCGGCTGGGCGAGGCCTATCACGGCGACACACTCGGAGCGGTCGGCGTTGGCGGCATCGACCTGTTCCATCGGATCTTCGGTCCTCTCCTGACCAGCAGCATCGCGATACCGTCGCCGGCGGGCAACGACGGTACCTACGCGTTGCAACGGTTGGAAGAGGAGCTCGAACGCCGATCGTACGAGATCGCGGCGTTCATCTTCGAGCCGTTGATCCAGGGCGCTGCCGGCATGCTCGTCCATCCGAAGGGCTTCTTGCGCCAGGCAGCGGAGCTCTGCCGGCGTCACCAGGTCCACCTGATCCTCGACGAGGTCGCGACCGGCTTCGGCCGGACCGGGACCATGTTTGCGTGCGAGCACGAGAGCGTCGAACCGGACTTGATGTGCCTCGCGAAGGGCATCTCGGGCGGCTATCTACCGCTCGCGGCTACGCTCGCGACCGAGGAGATCTACTCCGCGTTCCTCGGTGCTCACGGCGAGATGAAGCACTTCTTCCACGGCCATACGTACACGGCGAACCCGTTGGCGTGTGCGGTCGGCCTCGAGTCGCTGGCGCTTCTTCGCAAGTCGACCCTGGCGAACGCCCAGCGGCTCATCCCGCAGATCAAATCGGCGCTCGAGCGGATCGCAACGCATCGGCTGGTGAAACAAGTGCGGCAGGTCGGGATGATGGTGGGCGTGGAGCTACACGAGCTGGACGGCCGGTTTCTGGGCCGTGAGGTCTGCGAGCAAGCTCGTGGCTACGGGGTGATTCTCAGGAATCTGGGAGATGTAATCGTGTGGATGCCGCCTCTGACGCTTCAGCCAGCCGACCTGGAGCTACTGGAATACGCCACGGTTCAGGCCATCAACCAAGCGTGTTCCACGTGAAACAGGAGCCTCGAGGCGTGGATGTTCCACGTGAAACACCACGAGGCCAGTTCCACGTGAAACAGGGATACTTCGTAACCGGAACGGGGACTGGTGTTGGCAAGACGTTCGTGACCGCTGCCTTGGCGAGAAGGGCTCGTCAGCTCGCCCGGCAAGTGTTCGCGTTCAAGCCCATCGAAACTGGATGCCGGCAGGAGAACGGGCAGTGGATCGGAGCCGACCAGCAGGAGCTCGTGGCTGCTGCAGGCGGCTGGCAACAAGGCGCGTTGGTCGGCGCGTATCAGTTCGAACCGCCGGTCGCACCTTCGGTTGCGGCCGCTCGAGCAGGGGTGGAGATCTCTATCGAACAAGCCCTTGCCCAACCGAACGCCGCTCTCCGGGGCGACCCACCGTTCGAACAGGTCGACTTCGTGCTGGTCGAGGGGGCAGGTGGCTGGCGTGTTCCGGTCACTCCAACCCAAGACATGTCGGCGCTGGCAGCCGCCGCCGGACTTCCGGTCCTGGTCGCAGCACTGGCGACCCTTGGAACCCTCAACCACACGCTACTGACCGTCGAAGCGATCGAACGTGATGGCCAGCGCTGCGCTGGCGTGATCCTCTCGCAGCGTCCCGACGACGAAGTCACGCTTGTCGAGAGCAACCTCGTCGAGCTGCGTGCCCGGTGGAAGGGGCCGATCGTCGCTTTATCGACCGCCCCATCGGTCCTCGATCCGTTCATCCGACCGCCGTCGTGGCGGTGAACAAACGATCATCAAACCAGAGGAGCGTCGACGCGGACCTTGATCACGATCGCACGCTGCTTGCCGTCGAGCGAGTAGACATCGCGCTCGACGTTCTCGAGATCGGCGCGGAGCAGCGCTTCGAATCCGAGCACGACTCCGCCCGGACGAACGCGTTCGAGACCCATCGCGAGCCAGTCCTTCAAGTCGAACGTCGCGCGTGACATCGCGACGTCGTAGTCGCTTCGCTCGTGAGCTTCGAGCCGCTCGGCCCGGGCTTCGAGGTTCGCGAGGCCAAGCTCGCGGGCGGCGGTCTTCAGGAACGCCTGCTTCTTGTGCACCGGTTCGAGCGAGACGAACTGAACTTCCGGCAACGCGATCGCGGCGATCACCACCGGGAAGCCGCCACCCGATCCGACGTCGAGCACCGAGGCCGCACCACGGAGGTGCGGGACGACATGCAAGCTGTCCTCGATATGCGAGCTGATCTCCGCGCGAGTCGCGGCGGCTGACAGATTGATGCTGCGGTTCCACTTCTCGAAAAGATCGAGGAACTCATTGTAATTACTCAGGTCCATGGCTCACACAACAGCTGGCTCGCCCTTGGAACCACGACCACTCTATTGGTCTGACCAATTGCTTCGAGCACGCTCGTACCGTACTCGACGAGCGTTTGATCGACGACGATCTTCTCGAGCCCGCTCACCAGCACGAGCCGCGCGCCGGTCGGCAGGCGCGGCAGGATCCCGATCCGCAGGATCGCTTCGTTCACGGTCTCGAGCGGTCCAACTCCGTCGATGCACTCCGCGGCCACGACGACCACGCCATCGGGCTCGACCAAGGGCGCGACCGCAGCAGCGATCTTCGACGCTTGATACAACGACGCGGTCACCGGCAACGCATCCGATGCGATCACGACCGGCGCTCGCTTCGCACGCACGGTGAACCAGGGCCGCGCGAGAGCGCAGCCGGCACGGAACGCTCGCTCGACGTCACCTGCGACGACCGCGTGAATCTGCCCATCGGGCGCGGTCACACCATTCACGAGCAGCTTCGGCGTCGCGACCATGCGAACCGCCTCCTCGAGATCTTCGCGACACGGATTCCCGTCGACGATTCCCGCTCGCGAACCCGCCGTGGTCTTCAGCCGGTGATTGAACCGGATCGCGGTCGCTTCGCCGAGGCCCGGGAAGATCGCCTTCGCGCCCGCGCCGAAACCGGCGAAGTAGTGCGGGCGAATGCAGCCGGTCAAGACGACGAGATCGGCATCGATCACGCAGCGATGAACGCGCACCGGCGTGCCGAAGGCGGTGGTCCCGAGCTCGACCAGGTCCGCCGGAGCGTGACCGTCGTGGTTGATGACGTCGGCCGGCGCGGAGATCCCGAGCGCGCCCACGTCACAAGGCCCATGCGTGCCGGTCGCGACCGCGATCGTCCACTTCACACCCGGGAGTCGCCGGGCGAGTGCCTCGAGAAACGCCGCCCGTGGCTCGGCGCGCGTCGGATCGCTGATGATCACGGTGACCCGGGCTCCGGGCTTCACGGTGATCGGCGCGGCAGCGAGCGCATCGTCGAGCAGGTGACCGAGCGGGGCCGGCGGCGGCATCTCGGCGGCGCGCACGACCTCCACCTCGCGGTCGCCCAGATCGACGCGCAACGGTGCGCGTCCGTAGGGCAGCTCGATGACCACGCCACACCCTACACCGAACATGCGGACCCGCTCTGCGAACCTACCTGTCATCCTGTCGGTGGGCAGCGCATCGAAGCCCCCGGCGGGTGGCGACATCTCGTGTAGTTGGTTACGATTTGTTCGCCAGAACGGCCGTGCCGTTCGGTGATTCGTGTCCAAGCAAAGTCTGCTTTTGGTCGATGGCGATACCCGTAGCCTGCGGGTGCTCGAGGTGTCGCTGCGCAAGGCGGGATTTACCGTGACGCCGGCGGCGTCTGTTTCGGACGCGCTCGACAAGCTCGAGCTCGACACGCCGGACCTGATCATCTCGGAGAC